>JAIBHM010000001.1 GCA_020028535.1 Armatimonadota bacterium
CCGTCTTTGCCGGAGAGCGCATCGGCGCCGCGGGGGGCGCCTCGGGTGAGGTCGTCTTCACCACGAGCATGACCGGGTATCAGGAGGTCCTCAGCGACCCCAGCTACCGCGGGCAGATCGTCGCGATGGCGTACCCGTTGATCGGAAACTATGGGTTCAGCGAGGAGGCATGGGAGGCTGAACGGGCGCATGTTGCCGGGTTCGTCGTCCGCGAGAGCTCACCGGTCGCCTCGCACCATCTATCCCGTGAGCGGCTCGACGCCTTTCTCGCCGCGCACGGCGTTTGTGGTCTCGCCGGCGTCGACACACGCCGCCTGGTCCGCCATCTGCGCACGCACGGCTTGAAGCGCGGGGTCATCGTCGACGAGGCCGGTCCTGATGCGGTGTCCCTGGCCCTCGCGGTTCCACTCACCGAGCGGCAAGACCTCGTCGGTCAGGTGTCGCGGGAGGAGCCGCACGTCTTGCCCGGTCCCGGCCCGCGGATCGCTGTCGTGGACTGCGGCGTGAAGGCGGGGATCGTGGACGCGCTGCGGCGGAGGGGCTGTGAGATCGTCCTGCTGCCGTATCTCGCCTCCGCGGACTTCGTGGCCGAGTTTCATCCCGACGGGGTGCTGATCTCGAACGGGCCGGGCGATCCCGCCGTCCTCTCCGCGACCATCCGAACGGTACGGCAGCTGCTGGGATCCTATCCATTGATGGGTGTTTGCCTGGGGCATCAACTCCTCGCGCTGGCCGTCGGCGGGCGCACGTACAAGATGAAGTTCGGACACCGCGGGAGCAATCAGCCGGTCCTGGAGACGCGGACCGGCGGGGTAATGATCACCACCCAAAATCATGGCTATGCCGTTGACCCCGACGTTCCACCGGAGGTCGAGGTCACGCACATCAACCTCAACGACGGCACGGTGGAAGGTCTCCGCCATTCGCGGGTGCCGGCGTTCTCGGTGCAGTTTCACCCTGAGGGCCGGCCGGGCCCGACCGACGCCGAGGTCCTCTACGATCGGTTTCTCGCAATGGTCAGCCAGGAGCGCCATGCCGCGGCGCGCTGATCTCCGCAAGGTCCTGGTCATCGGCTCCGGCCCAATCATCATCGGCCAGGCGGCGGAGTTCGACTATTCCGGTACACAGGCGTGCCGCGCCCTCTCCGAGGAAGGCATCGAGGTCGTCCTGGTCAACAGCAATCCGGCCACGATCATGACCGACGTGGAGGTGGCGGACCGCGTGTACGTAGAGCCGCTCACCCCGGAGTTCGTCGCGCGGATCATCGACCGGGAGCGGCCCGACGGCCTGCTGGCCACACTCGGCGGGCAGACCGGCCTCAACCTCGCTCTCGCGCTCTCCGAGCGGGGGACGCTCGCCGCCTGCGGAGTCGAGCTGCTGGGCACACCGCTGCAGGCCATCCGCAACGCTGAGGATCGCGAGCTGTTCCGAGCCACGATGGTGCGATTGCGCCAACCTGTCCCCGAGAGCGGCACGGCGTCCACGGTGTCCGAGGCGATGGAGGCCGCCCGTGCGATCGGCTTCCCCGTCGTCGTGCGCCCCGCGTTCACACTGGGCGGCACCGGGGGCGGCATCGCGGCCGGTGCGGAGGAACTGGCGGAGGTGTCGCGGCGGGGGCTGCTCAGTAGTCCGATTCAGCAGGTACTGGTCGAGCGGTGCGTGCTCGGCTGGAAGGAGATCGAGTACGAAGTCATGCGCGACGCTGCCGGCACGGCAATCACCGTCTGCAACATGGAAAACGTCGATCCAATGGGCGTGCACACCGGTGACAGCATCGTCGTGGCGCCCTCGCAGACCTTGAGCGATCGCGATTACCAGCGGCTGCGCACCGCGGCCCGGCAGATCATCGAGGGGCTCGGCATCGCCGGTGGCTGTAACATTCAGTTCGCGCTCGACCCGCACAGCGACGCGTACTACGTGATCGAGGTCAACCCACGGGTCTCGCGGTCCTCCGCGCTGGCGAGCAAAGCCACGGGCTATCCGATTGCCCGCGTCGCGGCGAAGATCGCGATCGGCCTGCGGCTGGACGAGATCGAGAACCGGGTCACCGGCGCGACCCGCGCTGCGTTCGAGCCTGCTCTGGACTACGTCGTCGTGAAGATTCCGCGCTGGCCGTTCGACAAGTTCGCCTCGATGGACCGGCGTCTGGGGACGCAGATGAAGGCCACGGGCGAGGTCATGGCCATCGGGCGCACGTTCCCCGAGGCGCTGTTGAAAGCGCTGCGGTCCCTCGATGCGGGGGCGCCCGGTTTGTCGATTCCCGAGGCGGAGCACTGGACCCCCCAGGAGCTCGATCGCCTCATCGTGGAGCCGACCGACCTGCGCGTGTTCGCGATCGCCGAGGCGCTGCGCCGGGGCATCTCGGTCGACGCGATCGGGTGCGCGTCCCGGATCGATCGCTACTTCATCGAGCAGATGCTGAGGATTGTGGCGTGCACACGCGGGCTGGGCGAGGGTGAGGGAACCTGGGGCCTTCGGAACGCGAAATCGCTGGGCATCTCCGATGCTGCCGTCGCCGCGGCGATAGGGATCACCGAAGACGAGGTCAGGAACCGCAGGCGCGCGGAGGGGATCGGGCCGGTCTTCAAAGTCGTGGATACCTGCGCCGGCGAGTTCCCGGCGCAGACGCCCTACTATTACTCGACGTACGAAGAGGAAGACGAAATGCCGGACTCCGCCCGGCAGGGCATTCTCGTGCTGGGGTCCGGACCGATCCGCATCGGGCAGGGGATCGAATTCGACTACTCCACCGTCCACGCTGTCCGGGCCCTGCGCGAGGCCGGATACGACGCCGTCATCATCAACAACAATCCGGAGACAGTGAGCACCGACTTCGACATCTCCGATCGGCTCTACTTCGAGCCGCTGACGTTGGAGGATGTGCTCAACGTCGTGGAGCGGGAACGGCCCCGGGGTGTGCTGGTGCAGTTCGGGGGGCAAACCGCGATCAACCTGGCCGGCCCCCTGGCACGCGAGGGCGTCCCGATCCTGGGGACATCCGTCGAGTCCCTCGACATCTCAGAGGACCGGGAGAAGTTCTACGCGCTCCTCAAGCAGCTCGACGTGGACTGCCCGGAAGGCGGCGCCGTGACTTCAGTCGAGAATGCCCGGGCGCTCATCGCACAGCTCGGGGTACCCGTGCTGGTGCGGCCCTCGTACGTGCTGGGAGGCCGGGGCATGCGGGTTGCGGAGACAGAAGCACAGGCGCTCTCCGCGGTCCGAGAGGGGCTGCGTGCCGCACCCGGTTACCCGGTGCTCATCGACCGCTACCTGGATGGCGTTGAGCTCGAGATCGACGCGGTCTCCGACGGCCGGTCGGTGCTCTCACCCGGCATCATGGAGCACGTGGAGCGCGCCGGAGTGCACTCAGGCGACAGTATCGCGATCTTTCCCGCCCAAACGCTGCCCGAGGCGGTCATAGAACGTGCGACCGACATCGCGGCGCTGATCGCGCGGGCGCTGCGAGTGCGGGGATTCCTGAACGTCCAATTTGTCTACCACCAGGGCCGCCTCTTCGTGCTCGAGGCCAACCTGCGCAGCAGCCGCACCGTGCCGTTTGTGAGTAAGGCCGTAGGCGTTTCCCTCGTCCAGATCGCGACGCGCGTGATGCTGGGCGACTCCCTCGACGACCTGGGGTTTCCTGGCGTCCACCGGCTGCCGGCACCGCCGCGCGTGGCGGTGAAAGCCCCGGTCTTCTCCATGGAGAAGCTCGCCCGGGCCGAGGCGGCGGTGGGCCCGGAGATGAAATCCACGGGCGAAGTGATGGGTCTCGACGCCGATCCCGCGGCGGCCATGTTCAAAGCGCTCGTCGCCGCCGGATTCTCTCTGCGCGGACAGGCGGTGCTGGTGTCGCTGGCCGACCGGGACAAGCCCGGCGGCGCGGATGTGGTCAGTGCGTACGCGCGCGCCGGATTCCGGATCCTGGCCACGCAGGAGACGGCGGCCTGGCTTCAGGCGGCGGGCGTCGATGCCATCGCCGTGGATCCCGACGCGGCGCTGATCGACGAACACGTGGGCCTGGTGGTCAACACGCCGACGCGCGGCGGGGATCCATCGCGTGCCGGCTTCCGCCTGCGGCGGTCCGCCCTGGAGCGCCGCATCCCCTGCGTCACCTCCCTTGAGACCGCGCGCGCGATCGCCTCCGTCCTGCACCACTCCGCCGACGCCGTGTCGGTGGAACCCCTCGCCGGCGTCCCGCTCGACTAGCCCCGGGTATTGCATCTTTATTCACAAATCGGGTATGATTATGCGCACCGATCTTCGTGCGCTGAGGGAGAGACGTGTCGGTCAAAGTCAGCATCATCGGAGCATCCGGGTACGGCGGGGGTGAGCTGGCCCGGCTGCTCGCCGGACATCCGGAGGTGGAACTCGTCCACCTCACCGCGGAGACACGCGCCGGCGAGGCCATGGCCGACCTCTACCCGAACCTCCGCAGCTTCACCGACCTGATCACCACCGCGGCCGATCCCGACCGGATCGCGCGCGACTCCGACCTGGTCTTCATCGCGTTGCCCAACAGCAAGGCGATGGAGTTCGCGCCGCAGATTGCGCCGCACGCGCGCATCGTCGACCTCGGCGCGGACTTCCGGTTCAAGGATCCGCTGGTGTACGAGCAGTGGTACAAGACTGCGCATGCCTGCCCGCTGCTGCTTGACGACTCCGCCTACGGCTTGACGGAGTTCCGGCGCTCCGAGATCCGCAGCTCGCGCATCGTCGGCAACCCCGGCTGCTATCCCACCGCGGCCCTGCTGGCGATCCTGCCCTTCCTGCAGGCAGGGCAGGGGAGCGCCGGGGGCATCGTCATCGACGCCAAATCGGGGATTTCCGGTGCCGGGCGTACGCCGTCGATGGGCACGCACTTCTCCGAGGTCAACGAGAACGTGATGCCGTACAACGTGGGTTCGCATCGGCACACGCCGGAGATCGAGCAGGAACTCTCCCGGCTCGGGGACAGCCCGGTGGCCGTGACCTTCACGCCGCACCTCATCCCGATGACCCGGGGGATTCTGGTCACGGCCTACGTGCCGGTCCACAATGGGCTCACCACCGATGATGCGACGGCCATCCTGCAGGAGTCGTACGCCGCTGAGCCGTTTGTGCGCGTCCTCGCCGACGGCCTGCCGCAGACGAAGGCCACCACCGGCTCGAACTTCTGCGACGTCGCGGCGCGGGTGGATCGCCACAGCCGGATGCTGATCGCGATGGCCGCCCTCGACAACATGGTCAAGGGCGCCAGCGGCCAGGCTGTGCAAAACATGAACGTCATGCTCGGATTTCCCGAGGAGCTAGGTCTGCGCTCCCCGGGTCTGTATCCCTGACGCGTATTTGAGGAGGGAACGTCGATGGCCATCACGGTGAAGCCGGACCAGTGGCAGCGCATTGAGGGTGGGATCACCGCCGCGAAGGGCTTTCGCGCCGCCGGCGTGCACTGCGGTGTCAAGTCGGATCGGCATGACCTGGCCTTGATCGTCTCAGACACGCTCGCCTCCGCCGCGGCGATGTTCACCACCAACGCCGTCAAGGCCGCGCCGGTCCTGGTCAGCCAGGAAAAGGTCCAGTCGGGCGCGGCGCAGGCGATCATCGTGAACAGCGGCAACGCCAACGCATGCACAGGCGAGCGGGGTCTGGCCGACGCGTGGGAGATGGGCCAGCTGGCAGCTACGACGCTCGGCATCGCCGAGGAATTCGTGCTGGTCGCAAGCACTGGGGTCATCGGCATCCCGCTGCCGATGGACGCGATTCGCGCCGGGGTCCGCCACCTGCCGGCCGCCCTGGACCGCGATGGGGCGGCCGCGGCGGAGGCGATTCTCACGACGGATGCTTTCCCCAAGACGGCGGCCGTGCAGCTGCAGGTCAAGGGGAAGAGAGTGACCATCGGCGGGATCGCCAAGGGCGCGGGCATGATCCATCCCAACATGGCCACGACACTCTGCTTCCTGACGACCGATGCCTCGGTGCCGGCGCCGGTCCTCCGGGGGGCGCTGCGCAGCGCCATCGATCAATCCTTCAACTGCATTTCAGTGGATGGAGACACCAGTACGAACGACACGGTATTTCTACTGGCCAACGGGGCTGCAGGAGCGAGCCCGCTGCTTGAGGACGACGACGAGTTTGCTCGCTTCACGTCTGCCCTGACAGCGCTGACGACGGATTTGGCCCGCATGGTTGTTAGAGATGGCGAGGGGGCGAGCAAACTCGTCAGCATCACGCTGCGCGGCGCAAGAACGCCGGGTGATGCGCGGCGCGCCGCCCAGGCCGTCATGACGTCTCCGCTGGTGAAGACGGCGATCTATGGAGGCGAACCCAACTGGGGCCGTGTGCTGGCCGCCGTAGGCCGGTCAGGCGCGGCAGTCGCATCCGACGTGGCCGAGATCTGGATCGGTGGCGTTCAGGTCGTCCGCCACGGCGCAGGCATTCCGGACGAGCTGCCGGCCGCCGCGGAGGCGATGAAGCAGCCGGAGTATGAGATTGTGGTCGACCTGCACCTGGGCGAGGCATCGTTCACGGGGTGGACGTGCGACTTGAACGAGGGCTACGTGAAGATCAACGCAGGTTACATGACGTGAGGGAGTACTGATGGCCCTGCAGACCCACGAGGTCATCGACCTGGGCAGCTCGCTGGCGAAAGCGCTCCAGTACGTCAACGCCTGGAAGAGGAAGCCTGTCGTCGTGAAACTCGGCGGCAGCGTGCTGGCGGGTGAAGACCAGGGAACCCTCATCGAGGACCTGGTGCTGCTCAAGGGAGTGGGTGTCGATCCGGTCCTGGTCCACGGCGGCGGGCCGGAGATCACCCGGATCCTTGAGCGTTTCGGCAAGGAGAGCCGCTTCGTCAACGGCCTCCGCGTCACGGACGACGAGACGATGGAAGTCGTGGAGATGGTGCTGGCGGGAAGAGCCAACAAGGCGATCGTTTCGATGATTGCCCGCGCCGGCGGCACGGCCGTCGGGATCAGCGGCAAGGACGGGAAGGTCTTTCAGGCACATCGCCTCGCGCCGGAGCTCGGCCAGGTCGGCGAGATCGATATCGTCGATACCTCCCTCCTCACGCTCCTGTCAAGCGGGGGATACATTCCCGTCGTGGCGTCCATCGGGATCGGCGAAGAGGGTGAGAGCTACAATCTGAACGCCGATACGGCGGCGGGGGCGCTGGCGGCCGGATTGGGCGCGAGCAAGTTCATCCTGATGACCGACGTGCGGGGCGTGTACCGGGGTGGGAACGACAACAAAGCGCTCGTCTCAGTCCTGCGGATGGGGGAGGCGAAGGAGCTGATCAGGCAGGGTGTGATCTCGCGCGGCATGATCCCTAAGGTGGAGGCCTGCCTGGAAGCGATCGACGCCGGGGTACCCACCGCCCATATCATCAGCGGGACGATCCCGCACGCCCTGCTCGTGGAGCTGTTCACTGAAGAGGGTGTCGGGACGATGATCGTCCGCGATGATGTCCACGCGAACGCGTAAGCGTGAGCGTGAGAGGTTGGGAGGATGGAATGGATACACAGACGACTGCAGCGCTGACAGAGAAGTATTTGATGAATACCTACAAGCGAGCCCCCGTGGCCTTCGCTTCGGGCGGCGGTGTGTGGTTGATCGACGTGGAGGGACGTCCCTACCTCGATTTCATCGCCGGTATCGCGGTGTGCGCGCTGGGTCACAACCATCCGGTGCTCACCGCCTCCATCCAGGCGCAGGCGGCTCGACTCCTCCACGTCAGCAACCTCTACCTGATCCCCGAGCAGGCGCGGCTCGGCCAGTGGCTCGTCGAACATTCGGCTCTCGACCGTGCCTTCTTCTGCAATAGCGGCGCCGAAGCGAACGAGGCCGCGATCAAGCTGGCCCGGAAGTACTGGCACGCGAAGGGCGACCAGCGCTTCGAGATTATCGTCGCCAACCAGTCCTTCCACGGCCGCACCCTGGCCACATTGGCGGCCACGGCCCAGCCGAAGTACCAGAAGGGCTTCGACCCGCTTCCCGCGGGGTTCACTCCGGTGCCGTTCGACGACATCGATGCTCTGCAGCAGGCTGTAAGGCGCCAAACTGCTGCGGTGATGCTCGAGGTGGTGCAGGGTGAGGGCGGGTACCGCTTCCCGTCACCGGCTTACCTCCCGTCGGTGCGGCGCGTGTGCGACGAAGGCGGGTTGCTGCTGATTCTCGATGAGGTGCAAACCGGCATCGGCCGGACAGGACGCTGGTTTGCCTACGAGCACTACGGCATCACCCCCGACATCATGACTCTGGCCAAGGGACTCGGCGGCGGCGTGCCGGTCGGCGCGATGCTGGCGACCGAGGCAGTCTCCTCCGCGTTTCAGCCGGGCGACCACGGCGCCACCTTCGGCGGAAATCCGCTGGCGTGCGTGGCAGCGCTGGCGGTGGTGGAGACGCTGGAAGATGAGGGTCTGCCCGCTCGGGCGGCGGAGGTTGGCGCATATTTCGTCGACCAGCTGCGCGCGCTGGCCAGACGGCACTCCGTGATCACGGAGGTGCGCGGGCTCGGACTGCTGGTGGCCGTGGATCTTTCAATGGAAGCTGCCGGTGCTGTCACCGCCTGCCGGGAGCGCGGGCTGCTCATCAATGCCGTACAGCCGAAGACCCTGCGCTTTGCCCCGCCGCTCATCGTGACGAACGCGGAGGTCGATCAGGCCGTGACGATTCTGGATGCCGCGCTGGCTGCGATCGTGGAACCCGCGGCCGCGCCCGCATAGGAGGAAGACTATGGAACGGATTGCGAAAGTTGCGCTCGCCTACAGCGGCGGTCTCGACACCTCGGTCATCATCCCCTGGCTCCGGGAGCAGTACGGCGTCAAGGTCATCGCGGTCATCGTCGACGTGGGGCAACCTGAAGACATCCCGGCGATCCGTCAGAAAGCCCTGGCCAGCGGGGCCGACGCTGCCGTCGTCGTTGATGCGAAAGAAGAATTTATTGCCGAGTACTGTTTCCCGGCGCTGCGCGCGAACGCCATCTACGAGGGGCAGTACCTGCTGGGCACCGCGCTCGCGCGTCCGGTCATCGCCAAGGCCCAGGTGGAAGTTGCGCTCGCCGAGGGCGCGGACGCGGTGGCGCACGGCTGCACCGGGAAGGGCAACGACCAGGTGCGCTTCGAGCTCGGCTACAAGGCCCTGGCCCCGCAGTTGAAAATCATCGCCCCCTGGCGGGAGTGGAACCTCGTTTCCCGCGAGGACGAGATCGAGTACGCCGCCGCGCACGGCATTCCCGTCCCCGCGACGCGGGAGAAACCCTACAGCGTGGATCAGAACCTATGGCACCGCAGCGCGGAGGCCGGCATCCTCGAAGATCCCTGGCTCGAGCCACCGGATCACGTGTACGCGCTCACCTCCGCTCCCTCCGAGGCGCCGGATGAGCCCGCGTACGTCGAGATCGCATTCGAGCGCGGAGTGCCGGTGGCGGTCAACGCGCAGGCGCTGGGGCCCGCGGAGCTGCTCAACGTGTTGAACCGGCTGGGCGGGATGCACGGCGTCGGACGCGCCGACATGGTGGAGAATCGCCTGGTAGGGATCAAGTCGCGCGGCGTGTACGAGACCCCCGGCGGGACGATCCTGGCCACGGCCCACCGCGACCTCGAGACGATCACCCTCGACCGCGACACGCAGCATTACGCCATGCTGATCGCGCCGCGCTATGCGGAGATCGTGTACTACGGCCAGTGGTTCTCTCCCCTGCGCCAGGCATTCGATGGCTTCATTGCCGCCGCGCAGCAGACCGTCACCGGCACCGTGAGGGTCAAGCTCTTCAAAGGCACGTGCACCGCGGTGGGGCGCCAGTCCCCGAACTCACTGTACCGGCAGGACCTGGCGACCTTCAGCAAGGACACCGTCTACAACCAGAAGGACGCCGAGGGCTTCATCAACCTCTGGTCGCTGCCGACGCAGGTATTCGCCGGCGCCAATCCGGAGCTGATCCGCCGTGGGCTGCGCCATCCGGTCAAATAAGGCGCGTGGCTGAACGGAGCGCCGCGCATACGATGTGGGGCGGCCGCTTCGCGGAACCGCTCGATCCCGATCTGCTGGCTTTTACGTCCTCGTTCGATGGCGATCGCCGCTTGCTGCGCTGGGACGTGCTCGCCAGTATTGCGCACGCGACCGCGCTGGGCGAGGCGGGTGTTGTGGCGAGAGGCGACGCTGAGGCGATCGTGGCGGGGTTGCGCCGTCTGCTCGCGGATCTCCAGGCTGGGACGCTCGCCATCCAGGGCGACTATGAGGACGTCCATTCCTTCCTCGAGGGGGCCCTCTACGAGCGAATCGGAGTCCCGGCCGGCCGGCTGCACACCGCACGGAGCCGCAACGACCAGGTCGCCACCGCATTCCGCCTGTTTGTGAAGGACCAGACCGCGGCCCTCGTTTCGGAGATTCGCGCGCTGATCGCCGCCCTGGCTGAACGAGCCGCTCAGTCCATCGACGTCATCCTGCCGGGCTTCACGCATCTGCAGCATGCCCAACCTGTCCGCCTCGCGCACCATCTGCTGGCGTACGTTTGGATGCTGGGGCGGGACGCCGACCGGCTGATCGATGCGTACAGGCGGGTCGACGTTCTTCCATTGGGATCGGGGGCGATCGCGGGAATCGCGTTTCCGGTCGACCGCAAGCGTGTGGCCGAGATGCTCGGATTCTCGCGAATCAGCGAGAACAGTATCGATGCCACAGGTGACCGGGACTTCGCGGTGGAGACCGTGTCCGCGGCGGCGCTGGTGGCGATCCATCTCTCTCGATGGGCCGAGGAGATCGTGCTCTGGACGACCGATGAATTCGGATTTGTAGCGCTTGCCGACCGGGTCGCGACCGGAAGCAGCCTCATGCCCCAGAAGAAAAACCCCGATCCGGCCGAGCTCATCCGCGGCCGGGCGCCCCGTGTCATGGGGAACCTGGTGGCGCTGCTCGGCATGCTGAAAGGCCTCCCGGCCGGGTATCATCGCGATCTCCAGGAAGACAAGCCCGCGACCTTTGACGCGCTGGATACAGTGCGGGCGTGCACGCGGGCGATGCGAATGCTTCTTGACGGCGTGCAGTTCGTGCCCAAGAAGATGGAAGCTGCGGCGGGACGGGGCTGGACGACCGCCACGGACGTGGCCGATTATCTGGTGCGCAAAGGCGTCCCCTTCCGAGAGGCGCACGAGCAGGCAGGACGGATCGTGCAGCGGGCCGCCGCGAAGGACGTCGCCCTGTGGGAGCTTTCTCTCAATGAGTATCGCGCCGTCAGCCCAAAGTTCGACGCGGACGTCATTCAGGCCGTCTCCGTAGAGGCCGCGGTGGAATCGAAGGACTCACCGGGCGGCACTTCTCGTCGGGCGGTGCAGGCTCAGCTCACGGCTGTGGGCGAGAGAATCCGCGCCGTCGACGACTGGCTCACGGCCTCCGCTCGAGCGCTGCGCGTTCCCGAGGGGCTCGCCGCGGGGTAGATGTGATGGCGCAGGCGGGCAATCGCACCCAGCTGATCCGCACGATCATCCGGGACGAGCGGATCGGGACCCAGCACGACCTGGTCCGAGCGCTACGCCGCCGGGGGGTCGACGTCACGCAGGCCACGGTCAGCCGCGACATCAAGCGGATGCGCCTGGCGAAGGTCCCGGCGGGCGACGGGCGATACCGTTACGCCCTCCCGGATGCCTCTCAACCGGCTCCCCCAGACGCTGAGCATTTCCGCGCCGTCGCCGAGGAGTTTGCCAGGGAGGTTGTCGTGGCGTTGGATCTGGTTCTTGTGAAGACGGTCCCAGGCGGTGCAGCGCCTGTGGCTCAGGCGATCGATGACATGCGCTGGCCGGACATCGCCGGCACGCTCGCCGGCGAGGACACGATCATTGTCGTCCCGCGGACTCGGACCGGGTCACAGTCCGTGGCCCGCCGGCTCCGCGCGATGCTTCCCACCTAGCCTCTCCGCACTCCCGGCAGGCGTTATTTGTTAGTATGTGTATACTGCATGGACGGCATCCGCCCGAAATGGATGGAGTTCCTGCTGACCCTTGCCCGCTCGTCCTTGTCGCGGCGGCTGGCGATCGGGGTTGGGACGTTCATCGCCCTCACGCTCTTCACCGGCGTTCAATATCTGCGTCCAAGAAACGAACTTGCGGCAGGGCAGGTGAGCCCGCGCGACGTGGAAGCGCCGCGCACGGTCGATTTCATCGATCATGTACGGACTGAGGAACTGCGTCAGCGCGCCGCCCGAGATATTCAACCGGTCTACACGCAGTCCGCTCAGGTCAACGAGCAGGCCCGTCAGGTGGTCCTCAACACGTTCGCCACGATCGCACGCGCCCGTGCCGTCACGAGTTCAGATCAGGCGGCGCGGGCCGCCGTCCTCCGGCGTGAATCACCCGTGTCCCTGGATAATCCGGCCGTGCTGGCCGCGCTGACGCTCGATCCGCAGCCGTTGGAGGTCGCCAAGAATACGGCCCTCTCCGTCGTCGAACGGGCGATGGCCGAAGGGATCCGTTCGGGTGACGTCCCGAGGGCGCAGGCCGGGGTGCGCGTGTACATCCGCTCGCTGCCGATCGCCGGCCGCGTGATGTCGCTGGTCAGCGCCGTGAGCGAGGGGGGGCTGCAGCCGAATCTGATCGTCGACCAGACCGCCACCCAGCTTCAGCGCCGGCGCGCGATGGAGGCCGTGAACCCGGTGCGCTCCCGCGTCCTGAGGGGGGAGATTCTCGTCCGCCGCGGTGAGGTGGTCACCGAAGCGCACATGCAGAAGCTCGGGGCGGTCGGGCTGGTCGCGCAACCATTTTCGTGGGTCCGCTTTGCCGGTATGGCGCTCATCTCGCTGCTGCTGTTAATGGTGTCGTCCTTCTACATGCGTCAGTACCAACCGGAGATTTGGGCGGCTGACAAGCTCTTGCTGGTCTGGAGCCTCGGGGTCGTCCTGACCACCGCACTGGCGCGGATCGTGGTGACCCGCTTCAATCCGTACCTGCTGCCGGCCGCGGCCGGGACGATGTTGATCGCGGTGCTGCTGCGTCCCCGGCTGGCCCTGTTCACCGCCGCGGTCCTGAGCCTGCTCGCCGCGCTGGTCGCCGGCGGTGACGTGCGCCTGGCCCTGGTGACGTTCATCGGCTCGACCGTGGGAGTCTACGCCACCAAACGCATCAGCCACCGGACCGACCTCGTCGTCGCCGGGCTTCGCGTGGGCGCCGCCACCGCGCTGGCGGTCACGGCCGTGGGGCTGCTCGATCAGCTCCCGTGGTACCCGCACCTGCTGAGCGACATGGCCTTCGGCCTCGGCAGCGGCGTTCTGGTGGGCGTGATCGCCATCGGCGTGCTGCCATATCTGGAAAACCTCTTCGGGCTGGTGACGCCGATCAAGCTGTTGGAGTTAAGCGACCCGGGGCATCCCATGCTGCGCCGCCTCCAGATGGAAGCCCCCGGCACCTACCACCACAGCATCATGGTGGCGAACCTGGCGGAGGCCGCGGCGGACGCGATCGGCGCGGACGGCCTGCTGGTGCGCGTCGGGACCTACTACCACGACGTTGGGAAGCTCCGGCGCCCGGCCTTCTTCGCCGAGAACCAGGCGGGCATCGAGAATCCGCACGACAAGATGGCGCCGAGCCTCTCCGCGCTGACCGTGCTCGCCCACGTGCGTGACGGGCTGGAGTACGCGCGGGAGCACAAACTGCCTGAGTCCGTGGCCGATTTCATTCCCGAGCATCACGGGACAAGCCTGATCACGTACTTCTACCATCAAGCGAAAGAACGCGGCGACACGGTCGATGAGGACGGGTTCCGGTACGAGGGGCCACGGCCTCAGAGCAGGGAGACGGCGATCGTGATGCTGGCCGACGCCGTGGAGGGCGCGGTCCGGGCGCTGAAGCAGCCCACGCCCGATCGCATCGAGCAGGTCGTCCGCCGGATCATTCGCGAGAAACTGGAAGACGGCCAGCTCGATGAGTGTGATCTGACCTTCCGCGATCTGGACACTATCGCTGCGACCTTCACGCGGCTCCTGGCCAGCATGTTTCATCCCCGCGTCGAATACCCCGATCTCGAGCGCGACTTCCCGCGACGACGCGTCACCAGGCCCGCCCCCGTCAGGTAATGCCGGCCGTCGTGCTGGCCAAGGTCCGCCGTCCGGGGATCGCCCCGCGGCGGTTGCGCCGCGTGCTGGCGCACGTCCTCCGCCGCCACCGCGCGCCGGCCCGCGCCCAGGTCACCGTCGTGCTGGTCTCGGACCGTGCGATCCGCGTCCTCAACCGCAGGTTTCTGCGGAAGGACCGGTCCACCGACGTGCTGGCATTCCCGGGCGGAGACCGGTCGTTTCTGGGGGAGGTGGTCGTGTCGGTCGACCGTGCGCGTGCGCAGGCGAAGGCGGCCGGCCACGACCCGGCCACAGAGATCGCCTTGCTCGCCGCGCACGGACTGCTCCACCTGTTAGGGTACAGCGATCGAACCGCCGCCCGGCGTGCCTGGATGATGCGCAGGCAGCGGAGGCTCCTCCACGAACTGGGTATCGAGGTGCGGGGATGAAGCGTACGACGGGGAGGTGGGCCGGATTCGCGCAGGCGCTCGGGTACGCGCTCGCCGGCCTGCACTACGCGCTGCGCACACAGCGGAACTTTCGCATCCAGCTGGCCGCTGCGGCCGGAATCGCCGTCCTCACGATCTGGCTGCGGCTGGCGGCCCTTGAGGCCGCGGTCGTCGCGCTGGCGATGTTCATGGTGCTTGCCGCTGAGCTCATCAACACCGGGGTTGAGGCGATCGTGGACATGCTGGTAGAGCAGCACCACCATCGTCTGGCACAGCTCGCCAAAGACATCGCCGCCGCGGCGGTGGTTATTAGCGTCGTCGGCGCCATCCTCGCGGGCGGCCTCGTGCTCGGTCCGCCGCTGGCCCTGCGTCTGGGCGTCACGCCGGACCGGGCCATCTGGTTGGCCTGGGCCGGTGCGCTCGTGGTGGTGATCGGCGGCGCGCTGGGTCTGGTTGGACTGTTGCGCCGGCCGGCAACCGGAGAGCGCACGGACGCGGGTCCCCACGCCAAGGCGGGCGCCGGCACTCCTCGCGGGTGATCCGCAAGGAGGCGGACCGTCCGCGTCGTAACCATTCCGATACATCATCCGCTGGACAAGCCAACAACCTCATGGGAGGTGGGGATCTTGCGCAAGACGCTGGTGTATGCGTTCGCGGTCGCGCTTACTGTGGCGACCGTATCGTACACGGTCGTGGCACAGCAGCCGCGGAGCCGGCTTGATGCAGTCCGCGCGCGCGGACGATTGATCTGCGGCGTGGAGGGCGCGACCGCAGGATTCAGCTTCCCGGATCCCACTTCGGGTCGCACGATCGGGTTTGACGCCGACTTCTGTCACGCCGTCGCTGCGTTCCTGGACGTCCCGGAGGTCGAGTTCGTCAGACTCACAGGGGCCACCCGGCTCCCCGCCGTGGCTTCCGGGTCCGTGGACGTGGTGTTCCGAACGACCACGCAGACGATCAGCCGCGACGACCAGGTGGACTTCGGTCCGGTGACGTTTTACGACGGGCAGCGCCTTCTCGTACGCACAGACTCGAGGATCCGCGGGCTGAATGATCTCAACGGCGCGCGCGTCTGCTCGCAGACCGGGACCACAAGTGAGCGAAACATTACGGACCAGATGCGGCAGAGGAATTTTCGCTTCCAACTGATTACCTTTGCCACGCCGAAAGAAGCCTTTGATGGACTGGCAGCCGGACGCTGCGACGTCTGGACGACCGATGCCAGCCAGCTCACCGCGTTTCGCGCGACGGCGCCGAACCCGGGGGAGTTTCAGGTCGTGGGCAGAGAGTTCAGCGATGAGCCGTTGACACCGATCTACCAGGAGAACGACTCCAAGTGGGCTGACGTCGTGAACTACACCGTCTGGGGGATGATCCTGGCGGAGGAACTCGGCATCACCCTCGACATCGCCCGCAATCCCGGTCGGTTGAACGAGATGGCATCCAGGGATCCTATCGTCAAGAACTACATTGAGATGAAAGGTGGGGCCATGGTTCGGTCGCTCCGCCTTGTCGGTAATTACGGTGAAGTCTACAACCGATACTTCGGCCCGCGCTCCAGGACGGCGATCACGCGGAACGGCACGCGCAACGAGCTGTCACGCGACGGCGGCGCCATGACGTCGCGGCCCTTCCGGTAAGGGGGTTTGCGCGCGTTCACAAGTTGAGGTTGGTCACGGCGAGCGGTGAGCCCTGGTGTGGCTCATCGCTCGCTGTCCGCACGCGATGAACTAACCATGGACGTTCACCGCCGGTCCGCACCCCCGTTCTGGCGAGACGAACGGCGGCTCGCCATCCTGGCGCAAGTCCTCTTCATCCTCCTTGTCCTTGCGGCGCTGTGGGCGGCGGGTGAGGCTCTTCGGGACAGTTTTCAGCGCAGGAACATCCGGCTCGACTGGTCCTTCTGGCGTCAGAACGCCGGGTTCGAGCTCAGCGCGCTCTCCTGGACGATCGATCTCGAGACACTCAGCCTCAAGCGCTACGATCCCGGGGACTCGACCGGCGAAGCGATGATCGCCGGCCTCTTCAATACGATCAAGGTGGCGGTGCTTGGCATCAGCCTGGCGACCTTCCTGGGGATCGTCGCCGGCGTTGCGCGACTGTCGCGGAACTGGCTGGTTAGCCGGCTGGCGCTCGGCTACGTCGAGGTTTTTCGCAACACTCCGCTGCTCGTGCAGTTGTTCTTCTGGTACTTCGCGGTGATCCTGCAACTCCCGAACGGTTCCCCCGGGCAGCCCCCGCTGCGTCTCTTCGGGGACGCGATCGTGCTGACCAACTCAGGCCTGGCCTTCGGGGGGACGGTCGTGGACCGCTTTGGTCGCCTGGTGGTAGACGGGGGTTTCCAGCTCACCCCGGAGTTCGCGGCTCTTGTCATCGGGCTGGCAGCATATACCTCGGCCTTCATCGCCGAAATCATCCGCGGCGGGATTCTCGCCGTCTCCCGGGGGCAGATGGAGGCTGCCCGCAGCGTCGGCCTGTCGTACGGTAAGAGCCTCCGGTTGATCATCCTGCCGCAGGCGCTCCGCATCGTCATCCCGCCGCTCGGCAACCAGTTCCTCAACCTGACAAAGAACAGCAGCCTGGCGATCGGCATTGGCTTCGCGGAGTTCCTGACCGCCGCCAGTACTGTCAGTAGCCAGACGTTCCGTTCGCTGGAGGCGTACACCGTGGTCACGCTGGGTTACCTGATGCTCTCGCTGACAATCTCAGCCCTTCTCAACCTCGTGCGCTCGCGCCTGGCCCTGCCGGGGCATTGATCTATGGCCACGCGTATCGAGGTGCTTGCCCCGCCCGAGGAACGGCAGACTGCCTGGCAGTGGGCGCAGCACAACCTCTTCGGCGGGCTCTGGAACTCGCTGCTCACCGTCGTCATCGCCGCGGCGCTCGCCTCTGCTGTCTCGCGCATCGCCGGCTGGGCAGCAAAGGCGCACTGGGACGTCGTCCTGAACAATCCCAGGTTCTGGCTGGTTGGACTGATGCCGGTGGAGTTTGCGCTGCGGGCGTACTGGGCGGGAGGATTGGTGGTCATCGCCGCCCTTCTGACCCTCCTCGGGATCCGGGCGAGGGTTCGCCCCCGCGTCCTGGTCGCGCTGTGGGGCGGAATCATCATCGGGGCGATCTGGATCATGTCCCCTGTCCGGCTCGACCAGATCGGCGGATTGTACCTGACCCTGCTGCTGGCGGTCGTCGCCATCACCGCATCCTTCCCGATGGGGGTGCTCGTGGGGATGGGGCGGGTCAGTCGCCTCCCTGCCATCCGCGCCTTTTCCATCCTCTATATTGAGGTGATCCGCGGGATCCCATTCATCACCGTCCTGCTCTGGTTCTCCGTCTTCGTCACCCTGCTGAGCGGTGACGCGCTGGGCCGGGTGCAGCGGGCGATGATCGCCATGACCATCTTCAGCTCCGCTTACGTTGGAGAGATCGTGCGGGCGGGGATTCAGTCCGTGCCGCGGGGGCAGGTGGAGGCGGCGCGGGCCGTGGGTCTTTCGCCGGTGCAAACCATGTGGCATATCGTGCTGCCCCAGGCGATCAAGAATATGATCCCGGCGCTGGTCGGGCAGTTCATCAGTTTATTCAAGGATACGTCGCTCGCCGTGATCATTGGGTTGAGCGAGCTCGTCGGCACAGGGCGCGCGCTGCTGGCGATCACGCAATATCTGCACGATGTACGCGAGGTCTATGTGTTTCTACTCGTGGTATACTTTGTGTTCTCGTACGCGATGTCAAGTGCGAGCCGGCGCTTAGAGCGCCGGCTGGGGTTGGGAGAACGGTGAGGATGGTGGATCATGGCTGAAACGCAGGTGCGGGAGCGCACGCACACACAGGCCCCCGCCCGGGACGGCGAGCCGATCATCCTGCTGGACGACGTCCACAAGTGGTTCGGCAAGCTGCACGTTCTGCAGGGCATCCACCTTCGCGTCTTCCCCGGCGAAGTCGTCGTGGTAGCGGGTCCCTCGGGCTCAGGGAAGTCCACCATGATCCGCTGTATCAATCGCCTGGAGAGCCATCAGCGCGGGCGGATCATCGTGGACGGCATTGAGCTCACCGATGACATCCGCAATATCGACGCGGTGCGTAGCGAGGTGGGCATGGTGTTCCAGTCGTTCAACCTCTTCCCCCACCTCACCGCCCTGCAGAACGTCTCCCTGGCTCCGATCAAGGTTCGCAAGTGGCCCAGGGGCAAGGCCGAGCGCGTCGCCATGGAGCTGCTCGACCGCGTCGGCATGCCGGAGAAAGCCCACATTTATCCCGGTCAGCTGTCCGGCGGCCAGCAGCAGCGTGTGGCCATCGCCCGGGCGCTCGCCATGCAGCCCAAGATCATGCTGTTCGACGAACCCACCTCGGCGCTCGATCCGGAGATGATCCAGGAGGTGCTGGACGTCATGCGCGGCCTCGCGACCGACGCAGGCATGACGATGATGGTGGTCACCCACGAGATGGGGTTCGCGCGTGAGGTGGCCGACCGCATCATCTTCATGGACGGGGGCGTCATCGTCGAGGAAGGCGCTCCCGAACACTTCTTCACGAATCCCACCCATCCGCGAACCAAGCTGTTCCTGTCGAAGATCCTGCATCAGTGAGCCCCAAAGTTCCATGGTTCTTGCGTGGTATAATAGCCTCCGTTACACCGGCAAGTCCTGAAAGGGTGGTAGAGTCCCCCGTTGGACGCTTCAGGTAGTTCGCTGAATTACGTTCTTTTGATGCTGTTGCTCCTGCTGTCCGCCTTCTTCTCCGGTTCTGAGACGGCGCTGCTGGCGGCCAACAAGCTCCGCCTGCGGCATATGGATGAGGAGGGCAACCGGCGGGCCGGCATCGTGAGGCGCCTGCTGGAGGAGCCCGGCCGGGTGCTCACCGCGCTGCTCGTGGGCAATAACATCGTCAATGTGGCGGCGACCGTGTTTGCCACGGCGATCGCGGTGCAGCTGTGGGGCCCGCAGCGCGGACCCCTCTATGCCCTCGTCGGCATGACCCTCCTCCTGCTGATCGTGGGGGAGATCACCCCCAAGACCTTCGCCGCCAAGTACGCCGACCGGGTGGCGGTGTGGGTGGCGCGTCCTATCTCGTGGTTCACCGTCCTGCTGGCGCCGATCATCCGGGTGGTGTCCCTGCTCAGCAACCTGTTGCTGCGCCCGCTTGGCGGCAGGGTAAACCTTGCTTCTCCGCTCGTCACTGAAGAGGAGATCCGCCTGCTGGTGAAGATGGGGGAAGAGGAGGGGGTCATCCAGGAAGACGAGCGGGAGATGATCCACTCCATCTTCGAGTTCGGCGACACCGTGGTGCGCGAGGTCATGGTCCCGCGCATCGACATGGTATGTGTGGCGGATACCGATACGGTGGCGGACGCCCTGCGGGTGGTGCGGGAAGAGGGTCACTCCCGCCTCCCGGTCTACCACGAGTCGATCGACCAGATCGTCGGCACCGTGCACGTGAAAGACCTGATCACCTACGTCCAGGACCGGCGCGAGTCCGCGCCGGTCAAGGAGGCGGTGCGTCCGGCCTACTTCATTCCGGAGAGCAAGCCGCTGGACAGCCTCTTCCGCGAAATGCGTCGCAAGAAGGTGCACATGGCCATCGTCGTGGACGAATACGGCGGCACCGCGGGGCTCGTGACGATCGAGGACCTCCTGGAGGAGATCGTGGGACCGATCCTCGACGAATATGATGTCGAAGAGAAGCTCCTGGAAGTGGTGAACGAGAACGTCGCCGTCGTGGACGGGCGCCTCAGCCTGGAAGAGGTGAACGAGCAGCTGGGTCTGGATCTGCCGGTCGGCCAGGTGGATACCATCGGGGGCTTCGTCTACTCCCTGCTCGGCCACGTGCCGTCCCAGGGTGAAACCGTCACCTACGACGGCGTCGAGCTCTTCGTCGAGCGTCTCGAAGGCCACCGCGTCGCGCGGGTGCGGATCACGAAGCGGGTTCCCACCGAGCAGCTCCGCTCCTAAATGCGCGCGCGGCTGCGCACGTACTTCATCGCAGGACTCATCGTCTTTCTTCCCGTCGCCATCACGT
Source organism: Armatimonadota bacterium (assembly GCA_020028535.1). Taxonomy (GTDB): domain Bacteria; phylum Sysuimicrobiota; class Sysuimicrobiia; order Sysuimicrobiales; family Kaftiobacteriaceae; genus Kaftiobacterium. The sequence goes on from JAIBHM010000001.1 coordinate 20,476, forward strand.
TCAGCATCATCGTCTGGTTGTTCCGCATCGTGGACAGCTTTCTGGGATGGGCCCTCCCGCCGCTGTTTGGCTGGGCGTTTCCGGGGTTGGGTCTGGCGCTGTCCATCCTGGTCATCCTCGTGATCGGGGCGCTGGCCACCAACGTCCTGGGCCGCCGCGTGGTCGGGTTCTTCGAGCGCCTGATGCTGCGCATTCCGCTGGCACGGAGCATCTACTCAGCGACGAAATCTATCAGCGACAGCCTGTTCCTGCACCGGCGGGCGGCGTTCCGGACACCTGTGCTCATCGAATGGCCGCGCAAGGGAGGAATCTACCGGCTCGGCTTCGTGACAGGGGAGATCTCCGGCGTGCCCGAGGGCAGGGCGGTGAGTGTGTTCATTGTCGCGACCCCCAACCCGACCACCGGGTTCCTCGTCTTCGTGCCGCAGGCGGAGGCGAAGCCGCTCGACATGAGCGTGGAAGACGCGCTGAAAATCGTCATCTCCGGCGGCATCGTTGCGACCGACCTGCGCGTCGTCCCCGCACCCGGTCCCGTCCGCACGGCTGCGGGGGAGGACCGCTGAGTGAGGAGCCGCTCAGGCGATGAGCGACTTGTCCGGGCGGCGGCGCAGGCGCGAAGAAACGCCTATGCGCCGTACTCGCGCTTCCGGGTGGGCGCGGCGGTCCTCACGCAGGATGGGTCGGTCTTTACGGGCGCGAACGTCGAGAACGCGTCGTATGGTCTCTCCCACTGCGCCGAGCGGGTGGCGATCCACAAGGCGGTCTCTGAGGGACACCGCACGATCACGACCGTGGCTGTGGTCGTCGTTGGGGAGGAGCCGGCCATGCCGTGCGGCGCCTGCCGGCAAGTGATGGCCGAGTTCGGCGTACACCGGGTGATCGTCGCCACCCCGAGCGCCGTTCGACGGGTGCGGACCCTGAAGCAGCTCCTCGCAGAGCCGTTCTTGCCGGAGCGCCTGCTGGGGAAGAGACCCAGGTAGGATGGCGCGGAGCGGCTTCGTTGCCCTCGCCGGCCGTTCCAACGTCGGGAAGTCCGCGCTGCTCAACCGCCTCGTCGGCGCCAAGGTCGCCATCACGGCCGCGGCGCCTCAGACCACCCGGACGCGTGTCCAGGGCGTCCTCACACGTCCCGACGCCCAGATCATCTTCATCGACACGCCCGGCATCCACGACCCGCGGCACCGGTTGGGCGAGCGGATGGTGGCGCAGGCGCGGGAAGCGCTCAAAGACGCCGACGTCATCCTCGCAGTGTTCGACGCGTCCGTCCCTCTCACCGAGGAGGATCGTCTCACCGGAAGCCTGATCCGCCAGGCCGGCAAGCCGGCGGTGGCCGCCCTCAACAAGATCGACAAGATCGACCGCGTAAATCGCGATGAGGCAGAAGCGCGCAGGCGGGAGGTGCGCGATCTCGCGCCGTTTTCGTCGGTCGTCCCAGTGTCCGCGACGCGAGGGGGCGGAATCGATGGCCTGATCGAGGCTCTCGTTGCCCTTGTGCCTGAGGGGCCGCAGTACTTTCCTCCCGACATGGTGACGGACCAGCCTGAGCAGTTTCTCGTGCGGGAGTTCATCCGCGAGCAGGCGATCGCCCTGACCCGCGAGGAGCTCCCCCACAGCGTGGCGGTGGAAATCGAGGAGTTCGAGGAACGTTCTGCCGACCTCGTGTACATCCGCGCCACCATCCACGTCGAGCGGGAATCGCACAAGAAGATGCTGATCGGGCGAGGGGGCCGGATGCTCAAGGAGATTGGCCGGCGGGCGAGAGCGGAGATCGAAGCCCTGCTCGGCCGACGCGTCTATCTCGACCTCTGGGTGAAGACGTCCAAGGACTGGCGCGAGCGGGACGAGATGATTCGCGCCTTCTATCCGGAGCACCGCTGACAAGGGAAATCCCCACGAGCCGTGGAAAGCCGTGCGGGGCTTACGCCCCCGACACACGCGCATGATCTACCTGAGCCGTCTCATCAACGCTGCGATCGTCGATGCCGAAGGCGTGCGTCTCGGCGCCCTCGGCGACATTGCCGTTGACATTCGCGAGCCGCTGCCGCGCGTCACCGGATTGTGGCTGCGCGGCGATCGCAGCAAACTGGCGATTATCCCCTGGGACTTCGTCGCCGGGGTTCACGACTCGGAAATCCGGCTTCGCGTCGCCCGCCATCACCTCCAGCCCCGTCCCCTGCAGCCTGAAGAGTTGCTCCTGGCAGGCGTCCTGGACACGCAGGTGGTGGACACCGACGGTGTGAAAGTCGTGCGCGTCAACGACCTGCATCTGATGCCGGCGAACGGGGACGTGCGTCTCATCGCGGTGGACGTGGGCACCATGGGCCTGCTGCGCCGCCTGAACCTCGACCGGCCCGTGGACTGGCTGGCGCGCATGTTCAGCGGCCCGCTGCCCGACCGGGTCATCCCCTGGAAAATCGTCGCCGCGTTCGGGGGGCCGATGACTCCGGTCAAGCTGAGCGTCTCGCGGGAACGGCTGCGGGAGATCCACCCGGCAGACCTGGGTCAGTTGATGGAGGATCTGGACCGGGACGAGCGTGTCGAGGTGATGACCGTCCTGGAACACGAGGACGCGGCGGATGCGCTGGCCGAGGCCGACCCCGATGTCCAGTCGGACGTGATGAAGAGCCTGCCGAGCGAACTGGCCGCCGACATTCTCGAAGAGATGTCGCCTGACGACGCCACCGATGTCCTCACCGACCTGCCCGCAGCACGCGCCGAGGAGCTCATCGGGCTGATGGGCCCCGAAGAAGCGGCCGATGTCAAAGAACTGCTGAAGTATCCGGAGGGGACGGCGGGGAGCGTGATGACGACGGAGTTCATCGCGCTGCCCGAAGGTCTCACCGCGGACCAGACGCTGGCGCGCCTGCGCGATCTCGCGCCGACCTCCGAGCACATTTACTACTTCTATGTGGTCGACGGGCAGCACCGGCTGGCCGGCGTCCTTCCGCTGCGGGCGTTGATCGTCGCCCGGGCCGATCAGCCGATCGCCGGGATCATCACGCGCGACGTCATTTCCATCTTCGCCTACGATGAGGTGGAGAACGTCGCCGCCGCGCTGATCAAGTACGACCTCCTGGCGCTCCCGGTGGTGGACGAGATCAACCGGCTGGTCGGCGTCATCACCCTGGACGACATCATCGACGTCGTGGTGCGCAAGGGGCGCCGGCGGATTCCGATGCGCTTCAGGCGCAGGGCCGCCTCGACGCACGCGAGGGCCGTGACGCGCTGATGGGGGGGTGGCTACGGCAGCGCTGGGCCCGCCTGGCGATTTTCCTCGCGGTGATGGGCCCCGGAATCATCACGGGCAACGTCGACAACGACGCGAACGGCATCGCCACCTACTCTGTTGCCGGCGCGCACTTCGGCTACGGCCTGCTGTGGACCCTCGTGCTCTCCACCGTCGCCCTCGCGCTCGTCCAGGAGATGGTGGCGCGTATGGGCGCCGTCACCGGCAAAGGACTGGCCGATCTCATCCGCGAGCGATTCCGCGCGCGGCTCACCGTCTTCGTGATGGTGGTGCTGGTGCTGGCCAACTGGGCCAACACGATCGGCGACTTCGCCGGCGTGGCGGGGGCCATGGAGATTTTCGGGGTCAGCCGCTATTTCGCGCTGCCGCTCGCGGCGCTCTTCGTGTGGCTGCTCGTCGTGCGCGGGAGCTTACGGCTGGTGGAACGGGTCTTTCTGGGGGCGACCCTGATCTACGTCACGTACGTCGTCTCCGCGATTCTGGCCCGGCCCCCGTGGGGGGAGGTGCTGCGGGCCGTGGTCACACCGACCTGGCAGTTCGACCGGCCCTACGTCGCCCTGGTGATCGGGTTGATCGGCACCACCATTGCGCCGTGGATGCAGTTCTACCAGCAGGCGGCGGTGGTGGACAAGGGCATTCGGGAGCAGGACTACGGCTACGCCAGACTGGACACGTATCTCGGCGTCATCTCGCTCAACGTCGTGGCGTTTTTCATTGTCGTGGCCTGCGGCGCCACGCTCTTCGCGCGCGGCGTGACGATCCAGGATGCCGCCGACGCCGCGGTGGCCCTCAGACCGCTCGCCGGTCCCTATGCCGCCGGGCTGTTTGCGATCGGATTACTCAACGCCGGGTTGTTCTCGGTCGCGATCATCCCGCTGTCCACCGCCTATGCCGTGTGTGAGGCGTTCGGATGGGAAGCCGGATTGGACCGCAGCCCGCGGGAGGCGCCGGTCTTCGTGGGATTGTTCACGGGACTGATCGTGGCCTCGGCGCTGGTGATCCTCATCCCCGGCATTCCGCTCATCCCGGTCATGCTCTTCTCGCAGGTCCTCAACGGGATGCTCCTGCCGTTTGTGCTGTTCTTCATCATCCTGCTCACCAGCGATCGCGAACTCATGGGCCGATATCGCAACACACCAGTGTTCTCGCTGATTTCTTGGGTGCTGGTGATGGTGCTGGCAGCGCTCAGCCTGCTCCTCATCGTCGTGACGCTCTTCGGCGCCTGATAATGCCCGTCTACAAAACCGAGGCCATCGTGATCCGGCGGGCCAATCTCGGCGAGGCCGACCGCATTCTGACGCTGTTCACCAGGGAGTATGGGAAACTCGCCGCCGTGGCAAAGGGCGCGCGCAAACCCCGCAGCCGGTTCGCCGGGCGCCTGGAACTGTTCACGCAGTTGCGCGCACTGCTGGCCCGGGGCCGCACGCTGGATGTGGTCTCGCAGGTGGACGTGATCGATCCGTTCGCCGCGCTCCGCGCGGATCTCGCTCGGATGGGTGCGGCCTCGTTCGTCGCCGAGGTCACCGACAAGGCGACACCCGACCGCGAAGCGCAGCCCGCGATCTATTCCGTCCTCCGCCAGGGGCTCCGGATGATCGCGGCAAGCGACCCCGGGATGGCCGTGATGTGGTACGCGGCGCAGATCCTCAGCCTCTCTGGTTACGGGCCGGTCGTAGATCGATGCGTGGTCTGTGGGAAGATGGTCGCCGGCCCGGGGGCGTTCAGCTTCTCCCTGGGGGGGAGTGTGTGCGGGGCCGACCGCGGACGAGACCCCGAGGCCGTGCCGGCTTCGGCAGTCGCGCTCGCAGCGATCGGGTTCCTGCGCGAAGCCTCTGCGGCTGCGCTGTCGCGCATCTCGTTGCAGCGGCGGCAGCGCGCCGAAGTGGAAGGTTTGCTGCGCCGCTATCTCGAGTACCGTCTGGAAGCGAAGCTCCGGAGCCCACCGGTGATCGAGCGGCTGAGCCGCCCGACCTGATCCCCGCTAGTCGTCCTTGACGACGGTGGTGCTGCTTCCCCCACCCGAGGCCGCGATGGCGATCACGGCGATCAAGACGACCAGCGCGAGGATGAGGACGAGCGTTGTGCTCATGCCGCCGCCACGACCGTCAGGTGCGGAGGGCGCGGGTGCTAACGGGGCGGGTGTTCCACCGCCGGGCGGATTGGGCTGGGTTTCCTGCGCCAGAACCGCGCCGAAAGATACGAAGGTCAGAAGCAGGGTCAAGACAACGGCCAGTGCTCGCATCAGCAAAACCTCCGTGAACTAGATTGAAAACAATTTTCCCGCAGGGCGTCGGGGGGTAACCTAGGGGGTAACCTATAGGTACGTGGTATAGTAAATTTACGGAGGTGAGTGTCGTGGACATCGACCTGGAGCGGGCGCGCCGTGCGCTGACGCAGCTGGGGACAGCGCTTGAGGAGGCCCGCGGCGTCATGCGGTTCGGTCCTGAGGGCACGGTACGCATCAAAACGGATGACAGAGTGATCAATCTGCCCGTCTCGTGGGCGGTGGCGGGTGCCGTCGCGTTCCTCGTCGCCGCGATCCTGTCCACGGTACCCACGCCGTCGATCCGGCGGCGTCGAGATCGTGAAGAGGAGCCGCTCGGGATCGGATAGGCGCGCAGCCGCTTTTTGGCCGTTGCGCGATGCCGCAACGGCAGTGTAGACTGGCCACGTATTACGAGAGTATTGCGCGAAGAGGGAGAGGGCACTCCTGAGCGCGACGGCCCGCCACCGTGATCGGGCGGAGAGGTGCAGTCCCGGTCGCACGCACGCGCCGGGATCTGAATCAGGGTGGAACCGCGGAGCCCTCCGTCCCTGGGGACGGATGGGCATCGTTGTTTTTAGGGGGAGGCGGCGGCATGACGTTCCAGGACGTAATCTTCGCCCTCCAGCGATACTGGGCGGCGCGGGGCTGCGTGATCGAGCAGCCATACGACGCCGAGGTCGGCGCCGGCACAATGCACCCGGCCACCTTTCTCCGCGCCCTCGGTCCTGAGCCGTGGCGTGTGGGATACGTGCAGCCCTCCCGGCGGCCGGCAGACGGCCGCTACGGCGAGAATCCCAACCGCCTGTTCAAGCACTATCAATACCAGGTCGTCCTCAAGCCGTCTCCGGATGACGTCCAGGACGTGTACCTGGCGAGCCTTCGCGAGCTCGGCATCAACCCCCGCGAGCACGACATCCGCTTCCTCGAGGACGATTGGGAGGCGCCCATGCTCGGGGCTTCGGGGCTGGGGTGGCAGGTGTTCCTGGATGGACAGGAGATCACGCAGTATACGTACTTTCAGCAGATGGGCGGGATGGAGACGCGTCCGGTCTCGGTGGAGATCACCTACGGCGTGGAGCGCATCACGATGTTCCTCCAGCGCAAGGCCAGCGTGTTCGAGATCGAGTGGGCGCCCGGAATTACCTACGGTGAGATCCGCCTTCAGGATGAGGCGGAGCAGTCGCGTTACGGCTTCGACGAAGCCGACGTGGCGATGGTGCGCACGTGGTTCGAGGGAAGCGAAGCTGAGGCGCACCGGCTTCTGGACAGACAGCTCGTCATGCCGGCCTACGACTACGTGCTGAAATGCTCGCACCTCTTCAACCTCCTCGAGGCGCGAGGGGCCGTAGGCGTCGCCGAGCGGACGACCCTAATGGCCCGCACCCGGCAGCTTGCGCGGCGCTGCGCGGAACGATATGTCGCACGGCGGGAAGAGTTGGGGTTTCCGCTGAGGGAGAGAACGGCCGCGCAGACACCTACGGCCAAGCGGAGGAAGCCTGCGCGGCGGAATAGCGGGCGTGGCTGATCTCCTTCTGGAAGTCGGGACAGAAGAGCTTCCTCCGGGCGATATCGGTCCCGCGATGGCCCAGCTGGGCGACGCGATCGCTGCCGCGCTCAAGGAACTACGCCTCGAATCAGGTGCCCTCACCACCTATGCCACCCCCCGGCGCCTTGCGGTGCACGTGAAGGACGTGGCAGACCGTCAGCGTCCCGACGAGCGTCGGGTGCGCGGCCCGGCGGCAACTGCCGCGTTCGATTCCCAGGGACGGCCGACCCCGGCTGCGCAGGGGTTTGCCCGCAGCCAGGGCGTGCCCGTCGAGAGTCTCGAGATGGTGGAAGAGACCGGTGGACGCCGGTATGTCGTCGCCGTGAAGAAAGAGCAGGGCAACCACGCGACCGATGTGCTGCCCGGTCCCATAGCGGCCGCGATCACCAATCTGACATTCACGAAGACTATGCGCTGGGGAAGTGGAGACACGAGATTTGCCCGTCCCATCCGCTGGCTGATCGCGCTGTTGGGCACGCAGGTCCTGCCGCTGGAAGTCGCCGGCGTTCGCGCAGGCCGGACCACATACGGACACCGCGCCCTCGCCCCGGGGCCTCGTCCGATCCGCCGTCCGGACGACTATGTCGCTGCGCTCGCTGCGGCGAAAGTGATGGTGGATCCCGCGCAGCGCCGGAAGAGCATTCAGCAGCAGGCACTGCGGCTCGAGGAGCAGGTCAAAGGGCGTGTCCTGCTCGACCCCCGCCTCCTCCAGGAAACAGTGATGAGCGTGGAATACCCGTACGCGCTGCGGGGCGCGTTCGATCGCGGGTTCCTGTCGCTTCCTCGCGAAGTGCTCGTCACCGTGATGCAGCACCACCAGAAATACTTTCCGGTCGAAGATGCACAGGTGAGACTGCTGCCGGTGTTCATCGCGGTGCGGGATGGCGGCGCAACGCATGCCGCGACGGTGCGCCAGGGGCACGAGTGGGTGCTGGCTGCCCGGCTGGCTGATGCGAAGTTTTTCTTTCAGGAAGACCGCAAGAAACGCTTGGAAGAGTACGTGCCGTGGCTCGACGGGCTCGTCTTTCAGGCGCAGCTGGGGACGATCGGCGACAAGACCCGCCGCCTGGTCGCGCTGAGCAAAGCGCTGGCGTCGCTCGTCCCGCTGGACGGCCGGACGGCCGAATCGTTGGAGCGCGCCGCGTTCCTGTGCAAGGCGGATCTGGTGACGCGCCTGGTGGGGGAGTTTCCGGAGCTGCAGGGTACGATCGGCCAAATTTATGCCAGCCTCGACGGCGAAGCCACGGACGTGGCACGGGCAATCGGCGAGCACTACCGTCCGGTGGGCGCCGGCGACAGCGCTCCAAAAACCCACCTCGGCGCACTGCTCGGCCTGCTCGATAAGTCCGACACCCTGGTCGGTGCGATCGGCGCCGGACTCATGCCGACCGGCTCTCAGGATCCGTACGGGCTGCGTCGGGCGGCCCAAGGGGTCGTCGAGATCGTGCTCATGCTCCGTTTGAGGTTGCACCTGCTCAAGTTTCTTGAGCAGGTGCGAACGCAATACACGCTGCAGAATCTTCCCGGCGACAAGGCCAGGCCGGCTGCCGGTCTCTCCGGTGCCCCGGAACAAGTCATCGAGTTGCTCCGCCAGCGGGTGCGTTCAACGCTGATCGAGCGCGGCATTCGATACGACGTGGCCGATGCGGCGCTTGCGGTCAGCGGCGACGACCTGCTCGGGGCGGCGTCGCGCGCCGAGGCGATCACCGCCATCGCCACGCGGCCGGAGTTCGCTTCACTCTACGTCGCCTACGACCGGGCCTCGCGCATCCTCGGCCGCGCCGCTGCCGACGGCATCGATCCCGCGCTGTTCGAGGCGCCGGTGGAGCGGACCCTGTACGAGACGGTGCAGAGGGTGGAGCAGCCTGTGGCGCAGGCCGCGGGCGGCGGCGACTACGGCGCGGCCCTGGAGCGCCTGCAGCCTCTCGTCCGGCCCGTGAACCAGATCTTCGACGACGTCCTTATCATGGCGCCCGATCCGCGCGTGCGCGCCAACCGGCTGGCGCTGATGCGGTCCGTCGTGGACGTATTCAGGCATGTGGCCGATTTCTCGAAGATCGTGATGAGTGAAGACGAGAAGAAGGCCGGAATGAGGACTAGGGAATAAGAACGCGATTCGGTATGATGGTAGTTGTTTGTCCGCACGTCTAGATCCGCCGTTGAGGTGAGCGATGGCACAGGTCAGGCACCGCATGACGAAGCCGGCTGCGCGTGGCCGTAGTGCGAAACCCGCGGGCAAGAACGCCGTGCGCAAGCGCTCGGGCCGCTGGACCCTGCTCTTTGAGGAAGGCAACGCCAAGATGCGAGATCTGCTGGGCGGGAAAGGCGCCGGGCTGGCGGAGATGAGCCGGATCGGACTTCCCGTCCCTCCCGGCTTCACCATCACCACGGAGGCCTGTCTCGAGTACTATCGCCAGGGACGCCGGTTTCCACCGGCCTTGATGGATGAAGTGCGGAAGCGGATCCGCGTCCTCGAGGAGCGCACCGGGAAGCGATTCGGCGATCCGGCCAACCCGCTGCTGGTCTCCGTCCGCTCGGGCGCCAAGTTCAGCATGCCGGGGATGATGGATACCGTCCTCAACCTGGGCCTCAACTCCAGAACGGTCGAAGGGCTGGCCAAGGCGACGGGGGACCGTCGTTTTGCCTATGACAGTTACCGGCGCTTCATGCAGATGTTCGGCAACGTGGTCCTCGGCCTCAAGCACGAGCATTTCGAAGAGATGCTCGCGGCCCTGAAAGGGCGGCGGGGTGTGACGTTGGACACCGAGTTGACGGCAAAGGACCTCGAAGACCTGACGGAAGAGTACCGCAAGGTCGTGCGCTCGCGTACGGGTAAAGAGTTCCCGGACGACCCGTGGCAGCAGCTGGAGATGACGATCCACGCCGTGTTCGAGTCGTGGAACAACCCGCGCGCCATCACGTACCGGAACTTCAACAAGATTCCCCATGACCTCGGCACCGCCGTCAACGTGCAGGTCATGGTGTTCGGGAACATGGGGCCTACGTCGGGCACCGGAGTCGCCTTCACCCGCAACCCGGCCACCGGCGAACGCCGTGTGTACGGGGAATACCTGCTGAACGCGCAGGGCGAGGACGTCGTGGCCGGCACCCGGACGCCCAAACCGATCGAGGACCTGGGGCGGGAGATGCCCGCCGTCTTACGGCAGTTCATGGACATCTGCGCCCTGCTCGAGAAACACTACCGCGACGTTCAGGACGTCGAGTTCACCATCGAGAACGGCAAACTCTACCTGCTCCAGACGCGCTCAGGCAAGCGTACGGGGCCGGCCGCCGTGAAGATCGCGGTGGACATGGTGGGCGAGGGGCTGATCAGCAAAGAGGAGGCCGTGCTGCGCGTTGAACCGGCGTCCCTGGAGCAATTACTCCATCCGCGCCTGGATCCCCAGGCGCGGAAACATGTGATCGCGAAGGGTCTCGCCGCAAGCCCGGGCGCGGCGTCGGGGATCGTCGTGCTCGACCCGGACGAGGCGGCGAAGATCGGGACCGAGCGCAAAGTGATTCTGGTGCGCCCCGAGACCAACCCCGACGACATTCACGGGCTCGTCGCCGCGAAGGGTGTGCTCACCACGCGTGGCGGCATGACGAGCCACGCGGCCATCGTCGCCCGGGGGATGGGCAAACCGGCCGTCGTGGGCGCCGAGTCGATCAGCGTCGATGAGAAGGCGCGCACCTTCAGCGTGAACAGCGTCGTGGTGCGCGAGGGCGATGTGATCACCATCGACGGGTCCACCGGCGAAGTCATCAAAGGCGAGGTGCCGGTGATCGAACCGAAGCTCACCGGCGAGATCCAGGACCTGCTGGCCTGGGCCGACAAGTTCCGCACGATGGGTGTGCGCGCCAACGCCGACTACCCGCGGGACGCCCGCACGGCGCGCGAGTTCGGGGCAGAAGGCATCGGGCTGTGCCGCACCGAGCACATGTTCATGGAAGAAGAGCGCCTGCCGATCATGCAGCAGATGATCATGGCGGCCACCGAGCCCGAGCGCCGCAAGGCCCTGGACCGCCTGCTGGATTTCCAGAAGGAAGACTTCAAAGGCCTGTTCCGCGAGATGGGAAGCCTGCCGGTGATCATCCGGCTGCTCGATCCGCCGCTGCACGAGTTCCTCCCCCGGCTGGAAGACCTGCTGGTCGAGGTCACCGAGCTGCGGCTGCGCGGGGAGACGGAGAAGCTGCGCGAGCGCGAGGTGGTGCTGCGGCGCGTGCGGGCGCTGCATGAGTTCAACCCAATGCTGGGCCTGCGCGGCTGCCGGCTGGGCATCCTCTATCCTGAGATCAACGAGATGCAGGTACGGGCCATCCTCCTGGCGGCGGTCGAGCTCAAGAAGCAGGAACGCATCGACATTGTCCCGGAGATCATGATTCCGCTCATCGGCCTCACCAATGAGCTGCGGGTCGTGCACCAGCAGCTGGAGCAGGTCGCGCAGGCGGTGGTCAAGGAGGCCGGCATCAAGGTCCGCTACATGTTCGGCACGATGATCGAGATTCCACGGGCCTGCGTGGTGGCGGACGAGATCGCGGAGATCGCGGAGTTCTTCTCTTACGGCACCAATGACCTCACCCAAACCATCTTCGGGTTCAGCCGGGACGACGCGCAGGGTAAGTTCCTGCACGTCTACCTGGAGAAGGGGATCCTCAAGGAAGATCCCTTCCAAGTCCTCGACCGGGTGGGGGTCGGAGAGCTCATGAAGATGGGCACCCAGCGCGGGAAGAAGACCCGCAAGGACCTCGAGGTGGGCATCTGCGGCGAGCACGGCGGTGAGCCTTCCTCGGTGGAGTACTGCCACGAGATTGGTCTGGACTACGTCTCCTGCTCGCCCTATCGCGTGCCGGTGGCGCGGTTGGCTGCGGCCCACGCGGCGCTGAAGGAGAAGACGGCGGTGACGAAGGACGTGTGAGGACGCCGCGCGAGGTCACGGAGCAGTGGGAGCGCGAGCGGCAGAATCCCCGCGGCGCCCTGGCGGCCACCTCGCGCGGACGTGAGACGCCGGAGCCTGAAGACGAACTGCGCACCTGCTTCCAGCGGGATCGGGACCGCGTCATCCACTGCAAGGCGTTCCGCCGGCTCAAGCACAAGACACAGGTCTTTATCGCTCCCGAAGGGGATCACTATCGCACCCGTCTCACCCACACGCTCGAGGTCGCACAGGTCGCCCGCACTGCGGCTCGGGCGCTGCGGCTGAACGAAGACCTCACCGAGGCCATCGCCCTCGCTCACGACCTCGGCCATCCGCCGTTTGGGCACGCCGGGGAGGCGGCGCTCGATCTGGCGATGCAGCCGGTGGGCGGGTTCAGACACTACGAGCAGAGCCTGCGTGTCGTGCGGCTGCTCGAGCGCCGTACCCGCTCCGACGGGACGACCGCGCGAGGGCTCAACCTGACGTGGGAAGTCCGTGACGGCATCGCCGGCCATTCGAAGGGGCTGCGCGACCTCGAAGCCGACCCAGGCGATGGAGGTCTCCCCACCACGCTGGAGGGCCAGGTCGTGCGCCTGGCTGACCGCATCGCTTACGTCCATCACGATACCGACGACGCCGTTCGCGCCGGTCTGATCGCGGAAGCCGACGTGCCGGACGAGGTGCGCGCGGTCCTCGGACGCACGCGCGGCCTGTGGATCGGCGTGATGGTTCGCGACCTGGTGCACAGCAGTGAGGGGCGTGACGGGGTCGGACTCAGCGACGGGGTTCGCGTCGCGCTCAACCGTCTCAAGGACTTCTTGACGGCGCGCGTGTACCAGGGACCGCACACTGCGCCCGAACTGGCGAAGGGGCAGCGCCTGTTGCTGGCCCTCTACGACCGCTACCTGCACCATCCCGAGGAGATGTCGCCCGAGTACCGGGAACTGTTGGAGCGGGGGGAGCCGGTGGGCCGCATCGTCGGCGATTTCCTGGCAGGCATGACCGACCGGTACGCCCTCCGCCTCGGCGACACGCTGTTCGGCCCTAATCCATAACCTGAAGAGAGCGTGTGCCGTCTGCGCCGGGAGCATCATCGTCTCCGCCGTTCCGGCAGTAGACTCTGGCCGGAGCGGCGAACGTGTTTTGGAGGGCGAGCCTTGTGACTCGAGTGAAGCGTCTGGAACCGTTGCACGTGATCGTGCAGGGGAAGCACATCGCCGTGACTCCCGCGCTCCGGGAATACGCGGAGGAGAAGCTGGGGCGGATCACGCGATACTTCGACCACGTGCAGGAGGCGCAGGTCGTGCTGAGCGTGGAGCGCCGGGGCAACCTCGGCAAGGCCCAGGTGGTGGAGGTCAGCGTGCGCGGCGACGGCGTGGTGCTGCGAGGGGAAGAAGCTTCTCCCGACATGTACGCGTCGATCGATCTCGTGGCGGAGAAGCTCAAGAAGCAGATCGAACGGTATCGCAGCAAGTTCATCGACCGCTGGCGGCATGAGGAGAGCCGCAAGAAAACCGAAGCGCTGGCCCGGGCCCGGCGGGCGCTGCGCGCCGGTCCCCAGGAGCCGCAGATCGTTCGAGTGAAACGATTCGCGATGAAGCCGATGACGGCGGAAGACGCGGCGCTGCACATGGAGTTGCTGGGGCACAGCTTCTTCGCCTTCAGGAACGCCAGCACGATGGAAGTGAACGTGGTGTACAGGCGGATCGATGGAAACTACGGCGTGATCGAGCCGGAGCGCTGATGTCGAATCGCGACGGGCATACCCTGGCGGAGAGCGCCGAGGGGGTCATCCGGAAACTGCGCGGCGTGCAGGCCGTGCGGGTGGAGACCGGCGACACCGGCGAGATCCGCCTCGTGCATGTCCTGGGCGGCCCCGACCGCAGCCCGAAGGTCATCGCCGTGGATGTCGTCTCCGCGCTGGCCGCGGAGCTCGGCGTGGAGCTGGAGCCCCGTCAGGTCCGCGTCGCCGCACAGCAGCGGGCCGATCGAGCCGCGCCGCCCGACCAGCTGCGGCTGAAGTTCGTCGGGCTGTCGGTGTCGGTGTTGCGCACGACCGCGGAAGTGAAAGTGCACCTCGAGAACCAGGGTCTGATCTACGAAGGGATCGCGTCAGGACCGTACGCGAGCCGGAACCGCTTCGACCTCATGGGTGAAGCGACGCTCCGGGCGGTCGAGATTTTTCTGCGCACCGACGGGATGTTCTTGCTCGACGGCGTGAGCGTGGCCACCGTCGGCATGCACGAGGTCGCCGTGGCCGTCGTCTCCCTCCCCGGGCGGGCAGAAGAGACCCTGGTCGGCTCCGCCGTGGTGCGCGACGATCCTCGCGAAGCGGTCGTCCGCGCGGTGCTGGATGCGATCAACCGCCCCGTCTCGTGGCTGGTAGGACGGAAAGGACCCTGATCGCCTTCATTCCCCGTTTGACGCCTCGGCTATAATAGGTCTGTTATGGCCAACTTGCTCACGCGTTTATTCGGGGATTCTACCGCCCGCGAGATCCGGCGTCTGCAGCCGCTGGTCGACGAGGTCAACGCCGTGGACACGGAGTTCTCGGCGCTGACCGACGAGGCGCTCCGGCAGAAGACGGCCGAGTTCAAGACGCGCCTGGCGGCGGGAGAAACTCTTGATGATATCCTGCCTGAGGCGTTTGCGGTCGTTCGCGAGGCGAGCAAGCGCACGATCGGCCTGCGACACTTCGACGTCCAGCTCATCGGCGGCGCCGTCCTCCACCAGGGCAAGATCGCCGAGATGAAGACCGGCGAGGGCAAGACGCTCGTCGCCACGCTGCCCATCTACCTGAATGCGCTCGCCGGGCGCGGCGTGCACCTCGTGACCGTGAACGATTACCTCTCCCGCCGCGACGCCGGCTGGATGGGCCCCATCTACCACTTCCTGGGTCTGTCGCTGGCCACGATCGGCCACGAGTTCAGCGGGGTATATGATCCTGCGTACACCGACCCACAGCCGCACGCCGACGACCGGCTGAATCACTTCCGTCCGGTCTCCCGGCGGGAGGCCTACCATGCCGACATCACCTACGGCACCGTCAACGAGTTCGGCTTCGATTACCTGCGCGACAACATGGCTCTGCGGGTGGAGGACCTGGTACAGCGCGACCTGGTCTACGCCATCGTGGACGAGGTGGACTTCATCCTCATCGACGAGGCGCGCACCCCCCTCATCATCTCCGGCATGCTGGATGCCTCGACCAAGAAGTACAACGAGTTCGCGCGGCTGGTGACGCGGCTCTCGCAGGGGCGCGACTATACCGTCGACGAGAAGATCAAGACGGCGATGCTGACCGAAGAGGGCACCGGGCGGGTGGAGCACACCCTCGGCGTGACCAACATCGCCGACATCGAGCACGTCGACCTGATGCACCATATCCAGCAATCGCTGCGCGCGCATGCCTGCTTCAAGAAGGATGTGGATTATGTCGTCAAGGACGGCCAGGTGATCATCGTCGATGAGTTCACCGGCCGGCTGATGTTCGGACGGCGCTACAGCGACGGGCTCCATCAGGCGATCGAGGCAAAGGAAAACGTCCGTATCGAGCGCGAGAGCCAGACGCTGGCCAGCATCACGATCCAGAACTACTTCCGCATGTACGAGAAGCTGGCCGGAATGACCGGCACCGCCAAGACCGAGGAAGAAGAGCTCCAGAAAATCTACAATCTGCCCGTCGCCGTGATCCCGACGCACCGGCCGATGGTCCGCACGGATCATTCGGATCAGATCTACAAGACCGAGCGCGGGAAGTGGAAGGCGGTTGTGGCGGAGATCGAGTCGTGGTACAAGCAGGGCCGCCCGGTCCTCGTGGGTACGCGGTCCATCGAGAAGAACGAGCAGCTCAGCGAGATGCTGAGGCGGCGGGGCATCACCCACGAGGTCCTGAACGCGAAGCAGCACGAACGCGAGGCGGAGATCATCGCCCAGGCCGGCCGCCGGGGCGCGGTGACGATCGCCACCAACATGGCCGGCCGCGGTGTGGACATCATCCTGGGGGGGAATCCGCCGGATGCGGCGGGCGCGGACGCCGTGCGAGGGCTCGACGGCCTGCACGTCATCGGCACCGAGCGGCACGAAGCGCGGCGGATCGACAATCAGCTGCGCGGCCGCAGCGGGCGCCAGGGCGACGCGGGATCCTCGCGCTTCTACATCGCGCTGGAAGATGAGCTGATGCGCCTGTTCGCGGGACAGCGCATCGCCGGGATCATGGATCGCCTCGGCATCGACGAGGACACGCCCATCGAGCACCCGCTGGTC
The DNA here is from genome assembly GCA_020028535.1 of Armatimonadota bacterium. Classification (GTDB taxonomy): domain Bacteria; phylum Sysuimicrobiota; class Sysuimicrobiia; order Sysuimicrobiales; family Kaftiobacteriaceae; genus Kaftiobacterium. Next base: position 36,717 of record JAIBHM010000001.1, read on the forward strand.
ACACGGCAGATCGAGTCGGCCCAGAAGAAGGTGGAGCAGTACCACTTCGACGTCCGCAAGCACGTGCTGGAATATGATGACGTCATGAACGTGCAGCGGAAAGTCATCTACGGCGAGCGGCGCAAGGTTCTCTTCGGCGACAACATCCGCGAGAACATTCTGGACATGATCGAGCGGTTGATCGGCGAGCTGGTCGACGCCCACTGCGCGCCCGATGCGGCGCGCGAGGAGTGGGACCTCGAAGGGCTGGGTGAGGCCGCGGCGCAGCTTGCGCCCGCCCTGGCCGACGTCAACCTGGCTGAGGCGAACTCACGTGACGACGTGAAGGCGGTCCTGACGCAGGCGGCCCTCGAGGCCTACGAACGCAAGGAGCAGGAGATCGGCCCCTCCATGCGCGAGATCGAGCGGATCGTGCTGCTGCAGACGATCGACCGCAAGTGGATCGACCACTTGTACAACATGGACTCGCTGCGCGATGGAATCGGCCTGCGCGCCTACGCGCAGGTGAGTCCCCTCATCGAGTACCAGCGGGAAGGATACGACCACTTCCAGCGGATGCTTGCGGATATCCAGGAGGAAGCGGTCACGGTGTTCTTCCGTCTGGCCGTCGAGGGCGCCGCCGTCCCGCGACCACGCGTCATGGCGCGGCCCGCGGTGCCGGCGCTGGCGGGGAAAAGTGCTCCCGTCTCCGCCGGGGTCGCGGCAACGCCTTCCGGTGACGGCAAGCGCAAGCTCGGGCGCAACGATCCGTGCTGGTGCGGCAGCGGCAAGAAATACAAGAAGTGTCACGGCAAAGACGAGTAACGCTGGCCGCCTCCGGCGGTCTGCTGCTCTTCGCGGCGTTCCCTCCGCTCGATCTCGGGTTCCTCGCCTGGTTCGCTCTCGTCCCTCTGCTTGCGGCGATTGAAGGGGAATCCCCGTCACGAGCCTTCGGCTTAGGCCTGCTGGCCGGCGGCGTGGCGTATCTCACCATCGTGTCGTGGATGCTCGCGTTCGGGGTCCTGCCCTGGATTCTGCTGGCAGCCTACCTGAGCCTGTACGTCGGGATTTTTGCGGGGCTGTCGAGCTGGGTTGCCGCGCGGCGCCCCGCATGGGTCGCCGTATGGAGTGTCGCGCTGCTGTGGACCGCGCTGGAGTACCTGCGTTCTATTGGTGTCTTCGGCTTCCCGTGGGCGCTGCTCGGGCTGACGCAGCACCGCTACCCGCCGGTCATCCAGATCGCAAAGGTGACCGGAGTCTTCGGTGTGTCGTTCCTCGTGGCGCTGGGCGGGGCGGCTCTGGCCCGCGCGGTGATCTCACGGCGGCTCGGGCCCATGGTGGCGCCCGCGATGATTGTTGCGGCCGCGATTCTGTGGGGCGGACCGCAGGTCCAGGCGCAAAACACCGGAAGCCTGCGAATTGCCGCCGTGCAGCCCAACGTCCCCGCGCGCGTGAAATTCGATCCGCTGCTCAGTCCCGGCCACATGGACACACTCAGACGGCTGGTCGGTGCGGCCGGCGGTCAGGGGGCAGAACTGATCGTGCTCCCGGAAACCGCCATCCCGTACAACATCTTCGGACCCTCCGGGGTTCTGCGCGAGGTGGGGCATTGGGCCGGGCGTGCAGGCGCCACGCTCATCGCCAGCAGCCTCGAGAACGGTGTCTCCAACATCGCCGTCGCCGTGGCGCCCTCGGGCCAGGCCGTCAGCCGGTACGACAAGGTGCGCCTCGTGGCGTTCGGGGAGTATGGGGTCCGGCCGGGGCAACGGCACGAGCCCTTGTGGACGCCGCCCGGGCAGGTCGGCATCGCGATCTGCTTTGAGTCGATCTTCCCAGACGTCGGACGCGCGTTGGTGCGCAACGGCGCGGAACTCCTCGCGGTGATGACAAACGACGGCTGGTTTGATGGAACGTCGGGCGTCGAGCAGCACGCAGCGCACTCGGTTTTGCGGGCCGTTGAGACGGGCCGGTGGGTTGTGCGCGCCGCGAATACCGGCGTAACGATGGTCATCGACCCCGCGGGACGGGTGAGCAGCCGGTTGCAGCCGCGTACCGAAGCCGTGCTCGTGGACCGCGCCGCTTTCGTGCGATCGTCGACGTTTTATGCCCGGCGCGGAGATGTGTTCGCGATCGCGACGCTTTTCGCGATCGCGGTTCTTGGTGTGCCCGCGATTCGGTCGGCGTTTTTGGGCAACGTCCGGACGCCCGCATTTCAGCAAATGGTCGCAGCGGCTCTCCTTCCCCTGGTCGCCGTCTGGCTCGTGCTCGGAAGCCCCTCCCGGGGCATCTGGCCGGGCGTGCTGCTCGCGTTCGTAATCGTGCTCTCCGCGCTGCGGCCGCTGACCGATTGGGGATTCCGGGTTCGCGGATTCGTCGCCTCGTTGCTTGCGGGGACGGCGGTCGTCGGAATCTTGTGGAGCGGTCTTGCCATCACGCTTCGTGCCTACGGTCTGCCCGCAGGGTTACCGGTTCCGGACGGAGGGTGGCTAGAGGGCATCGTGCGCCAGTTGGTTGTGGGGCTTGCCGTCGAGGGGTGGCTTCGCGGGATTGTGTTCACGCCGGCCACTCACTGGAAGGGATTGCCGACCGCGGTCGCCCTCGGTGCCGGGATGGGAATGCTGCTGCAGCGCGGGCTCACTGCCGAAGCGATCGCCTGGGCGATGGTGACCGGCGCAGGATTCGGCCTCATCCGGGCGAGGACGGGCAACGCGCTCGGGCTGGTGATCCCGCACGCGCTCGGCAACATACTCTTCTCAGTCGTGACTATGGTAAGGTAGACTCCGGAGATCTGAAGCGAATGACGATCGAGGAAGTGAAGACTCTGATCGAGCAGGACCGCGCCCGACTCCACGAAATCGGGAGGCATCTTTGACCTGCCCAGCAAGCAGGCGCGCATGCACACCCTTGAGACGCAGATGCAACGCTCCGACCTCTGGGCCAATCCCGAGCACGCCCGCAAGGTCAGCCAGGAACTGAGCGCGCTGCGCTCGCAGGTCGAAACCTTCGCCGGTCTGTCCCGTCAGGTGGAGGACCTCGCCGAACTTACTGCTCTCGCGGCCCAAGATCCCTCCGGCCTGAACGCGGATGAGCTTGCTTCGGAGGCGCGCTCCGCACACGAGCGGATGCAGCGGCTCGAGCTCCTCACGCTGCTCTCGGGCGAGCACGACGCAAGCAACGCCATCCTTTCGATCCACGCCGGGGCCGGCGGCACGGACTCCCAGGATTGGGCGCAGATCCTGATGCGGATGTACGTGCGCTGGGCGGAGCGCCGCGGGTTCTCGACCGAGGTCGCGGACCTGTCTCCCGGAGAAGAAGCCGGCCTGAAGAGCGCCACCGTGATCATCGCCGGACCGTACGCCTACGGCTATCTGAAGGCCGAGCGCGGCGTCCACCGCCTGGTGCGCCTCTCGCCGTTTGACGCCGCACATCGCCGGCATACCTCGTTCGCGCTCGTGGACGTGATCCCCGAAGTGGAGGAGGTCGAGGTCACCGTGCGCGACGACGAGCTGAAGATTGAGACCTACCGCGCCGGAGGCGCCGGCGGGCAGAACGTCAACAAGGTGGAGACGGCGGTCCGCATCACGCACCTCCCCACGGGGATTGTCGTGCAGTGCCAGAACGAGCGGTCACAGCACGCCAACAAGCTCACGGCGATGCGGCTCCTGCGCGCGAAGCTGGCTGAGGTGCAGGAGGAGAAGCACGCCCAGCGCCTGGCGGAGCTCCGCGGTGAGTACAAGGAGGCGGCCTGGGGGAACCAGATCCGTTCCTACATCCTGCATCCCTATACGCTGGTCAAGGATCACCGCACCGGGGTGGAGACCGGCGACGCAAATGCCGTGCTCGACGGCGATCTCGACCCGTTCATCGACGCCACGCTCCGCCACCACGCGTAGCCAGAAGAGGGGCGTTCTTTCACCTCCACGAATTAGCAACGGCATGTCACGTCTGGTCACGCTGCTCATCGTGGTCGCGATCATCGTCATTGCGCCGGCGGTGGTCATGTCCTGGCAGTTGTCCAACGGCGTCCAGCGCGACCTCCGGACGAGGGACGCCTCCGTGCGTGTGATGTCCGGTCCCATCGGCATTGTGACCGGGCGTATCTCCCGGCTCCGGCTGGATGCGGAACACGCGACGGTCGAGGGTGTCACCGTCAGCCAGATCCGCGTGACGCTTCGAGACGTCAACCTCGACACGCGGCGCGCGCTCCGCGGGCAGCTGGTGATACGCCGTACCGGAGGGGGATCGGCGTCCATTGTCGTGGACGAAGCAGCGCTGCAGCGCTACCTGGCCGAACAGCGAGAGGTGCGCAATGCGCGCGTGCACCTCGATGACGGGATCGCGACCATCACCGGCACGGTGAATGTCCTCAACTCGTCCTTAGAAGTAGGCTTGCGCGCGCGTCTTGAAGTCGCGCGCGGACGGGACATCGTACTGCGCGTGGAGCACATTGGGATCGGCGGCGTGGCGCTGCCTCCCGATCTCGGCAACGCGCTGGCGACGGCCGTGAACCCGCTGGTCACCGCCCCGCAGCAGCCTATTCCCATCCGGTTCACGAGCGTGGTCGTCGACAACGGCCGGGCAGTGATTGCGGGGGAGCCGGCGCGGTGAGGCGGCGCCGGGCGCGCTCGCTGCTCATCGCGATCGGCCTCGGGCTCGCCGCCGCACTGCTCATCCTCTGGTCCCGGTGGAACGTCGAATCCGGGTATCGCACCGTCGAGATCGTCCTGGACGGCCGGGACTGGGAAGCCCTCGCTGTGCGGGAGGGACGCGACCCATGGGAGGTCCTCGCCGAAGCGGCCAGGCGCGGCGCCACGTCTGTTGCCGTCTACGAATGGACGCTCGAACGGCTTGCCGAGCGCGGCGAGATCGTCTATCGGAGTCGTGAGGAATTGCAGGCCGAATCTTACCTGCGTACATTGTCTCCCCTGTTCAGCGCTTCGGCCGGCAATTCCGAACCTATTCCTTCGACCGTGTTTATCAGCGGGAACCGCGATACGCTCGCATTTGTGGAATCTTCTGTCATCGATATACTCGGCCGCGCGCGCGTTCGCCGCAGCGGCGACATCCTCGAAGTCCGGGGACTCCGTGCCGACCTCGAACAACTCGGTCTCGGCCTGCGGCGCCAGGATCTGGACCGGGTGCGGGCGGCGGGCCTGGCGCCGGCGTTGCGGCTGCGCAACTATCCGGGCCTGACGAAAGAGGGACTGGCGGCAAAGGGCGCCGCGCTGCGCGAGCTCGGCGGCGGCTACCCCGTGGTGTTCGAGCTTAACGAAGTATTGGGATACGACCGCCTGCTTCCTGACACGGCCCGGATCCTCCGTGCGGCCGGGGATCGGTACGGCCGGATCGAGGTATTCAGCGCGAGGCGCAAGCAGCGGGGCGAGGACCGCCTAGCGCGTGAGATGCGCCCGGAGATGATCCGGCTCTTCAGCCTGACACCGGAGGAGCTGCTCGTGCTCCCGATCGGCGAGGCCCGCGACAAGTTCGTGCGCTCTGCCCGGGAGCGGAATATCCGGCTGGTATACATTCGTCCGTTCATTCCCACGGCGGGTGTGGAGGGCACGACCGCGAACCTCGGGTTCGTCGCCGATGTGGCGCGCGACGTACGCCGATTTGGCCTGCGCATCGGCCGCGCCGACCCGCTGCCCGAGGTCCGCATCCATCCCGCGCTTCGCCTGCTGACCGGATTGGGAGCTCTGGCGGCCATGGGGCTGGCGCTGTTGGTGCTGGGCGACGCCGTCGGCGCCCCCGTACCGATCCGGTTCGTGTGGGCGCTCGTGATCCTCGGTCTCATCCTGACCGTGGCCATGAGGTTTTCCGGCCCGCTCATCCTGTGGCTGAAGCTCCTTGCGCTGGGAACGGCGGCCACACTGCCCGCCGTGTCGGTGGCGGCGGCGATGCCGCGCAGCAGACTCGAGGCGGCGCCGGCACTCGCGGGAGTGCGCGTCCTCTGGCTGGCGTCGGGCGGTTCCATCGTCGCGGGTCTGCTCGTCGCCGCACTGCTCACGCGGTGGGAGTTCATGATGGCCGCCGATGTCTTCCTCGGCGTGAAGATCGCTCAGCTCATTCCCGTTGTGCTCGTCGTGCTGCTCCTGTGGGGCCACGACAAGGCCGCGCAGTCCTGGCGCGAGACCGCCCGCGATCTGTGGGAGTGGTCGGGTCACCCGCTCTTGCTGCGGTATGCGGTTGCCGCTGTCGTGGTGGGTCTGGCCGCGGTCATCCTCCTCGCGCGCAGCGGCAACTTCGGTCTGCCGCTGCTCGCGGTCGAAGACCGGCTGCGCAACTTCATGGAGGATCTCCTGGTCGCGCGTCCGCGCACGAAAGAATATCTGATCGGCCATCCGGCCCTGGTCTTCGCGGGCGCGGCAGCGGCCGCAGGGTGGCGGCGCTGGGTGCTGCCCCTGGCGGCGCTGGGCGCAATCGGCCAGGCCGGCATCGTCAACAGTTTCTCGCACATCCACACGCCGCTGCTGTACACCGCGTGGCGTACGGTGAACGCCCTATGGCTCGGGACGCTCTTTGGGGCGGGCGGGGTGATCGTGATACAATTTCTTGCGTCCCGCCTCTCCCCTCCGCCGCGTCAGCGTCCTCGGACGCACTGATGCGTATCGTCGTCTCAGGCTACTACGGCTTCGGCAACGTTGGTGATGAAGCGGTGCTCGCGGCGATGCTCGGCGCCATTCGCGCGCGGCTCCCCGCGGCGCGGCTGACCGTCCTGTCCGCGAACCCCGCGCAGACCCGCCGGTTGCACAACGTGCACAGCATCCCCCGCACCGGCGCCGGCGTCATCCGCGCGCTGGCCGGCGCCGATCTCTTCCTCAGCGGTGGAGGAAGTCTCATTCAGGATGTGACGAGTGCCCGGAGCGCGCTGTATTACCTCGGACTCCTTGCACTGGCCGGATTTTTGTCCCGACGGACGATGATCTTTGCGCAGGGCATCGGACCGGTCCGGCGCCGCTGGATCCGCCGCCTGGCCCGGTTGGTGCTGAACCGCGTTCAGCTGATCACCGTGCGCGACGAGGATTCAGTCCGCGCGGTCATGGAGCTCGGCGTCCGCCGCCCTGCTCACCTCGTCGCCGATCCGGTCTTCGCGCTCGACCCTGCGCCCGAGGAGCACGTGCGGGAATACGTGAGGCGCGCCGGAGGGGGCCCCCGAATCGGCGTAGCGTTGCGGCCATGGGGCGACGACGCATATGTGGCCAGCGTCATCGAGGCGCTCCGCGCCGTCGGGAGTGCGATCGGGGGAACGGTCATCATGTTCGCGTTTCACCCGGAGCGGGATCTCCGGCTGTCACGCGCAGCCGCCGAGGCGCTGGGCGCGCAGATGGCAGCCGATTTGCCCCCGCGCGAAACGATGGCGGCGATCGGCACGGTCGACGTCCTCGTGGGCGTGCGCCTGCACGCGCTGATTTGCGCCGTGGCGATGGGTGTCCCACCGGTGGGCCTGTCCTACGATCCCAAGGTGGACGGTCTGTTCCGCCGGATCGGGGTCGGCTACCTGCTGCCGGTCACCGGGCTGCAGCCGGGGCCGCTCCAGCAGGCGATCCAGTCGGCGTGGAATGCGCGCGAGGAGATCCGTCCCCGGCTGGTGCAGCTGGGCAAGTCACTGCGGGAAGATGCGCTGCGGGCCGCGGACCTTGCCGAAGCGCTCGTGTCCACGGCACCCCGTTAACGGGTATGGAGTTAAGGAGCAGGAGTAGTCCTGACTCCTACGGAATAGGGTGGCGCTAATGGACGGACCCAGAGTCGCAGCATCGGAGCGCCCTGAAATGCCGGAGGTGCTCAAGGTTTCTGCTGACTCAAAACCAAAGGCCGTGGCAGGCGCGCTGGCCGCCGTGTTACGGGAAAGGGGTTCGGTCGAGCTCCAGGCGGTGGGTGCCGGGGCGGTCAATCAGGCCGTCAAAGCCATCGCCATCAGTCGGGGCTTCGTCGCGCCGAACGGCATCGACCTTGTCGCGATTCCCGCGTTTACAAAAGTGATCATCGAAGGCGAGGAACGCACGGCGATCAGGTTCCTCGTGGAAGCCCGCTGAGTTTCCCAGCCGCCTCGCGCACGTCTGCTGTTCCCTCGCGTCTGGACCGATTTCGTTTCGTGATAAGGTAAAGGAGCCATGGAGAGCGGGTACGGCGGCCTCAAAGCGTTCTCCGGCACCGCGAACCGTGCGCTGGGCGAAGAGATCGCGAGTTACCTGAACATTGAGCTGGGCCGCGTGAACATCACGCGGTTCGCCGACGGCGAGATCTACGTCCGGTTCGAAGAGAACGCGCGCGGCGTGGACGCATTTGTGATCCAGCCAGTCTCGCATCCCGTGAATGAGCATCTCATGGAGTTGCTCATCATGATCGACGCGCTGCGACGCGCCTCGGCCGGCCGGATCACGGCCGTCGTGCCCTACTACGGGTACGCGCGCAAGGACAAGAAGGATGCGCCCCGCGAGCCCATCACGGGTCGACTCGTCGCGGATCTGTTGACCACCGCCGGCGCGAACCGCGTCCTCACGGTGGACCTGCACGCGGGACAAATCGAAGGCTTCTTCAACATTCCGGTCGATCACCTGCGCGCGATGCCGTTGTTCGCCGATTACCTTCGGGAGAAGGATCTTCGGAACGCGGTCGTGGTGGCCGCCGACGACGGCGCGGTGAAACGCAGCAAACAGCTCGCCGACCGCCTGGACCTGCCGCTGGCGATCATCTTTCAGCGTCGGGTCGGGAAGGATGCGAAAGAACCGCTGCAGATCGTGGGCGAGGTAGAAGGCCGCACGCCGATCATGGTCGAGGACGTCATCGACACGGCCGGAACTCTGTCCGGTGCGGTGGAAGTCTTGATGGCGAAGGGTGCGCGCCCTGAAGTGTACATTTGCGCGACCCACGCCGTGTTTGCCCCCCCGGCCGTCCAGCGCTTGAGCCGTGAAGAGATCCGCGAAGTCATCGTCACCAACACGATTCCGCTTGAGGCGGAGAAGCGGTTGCCCAAGCTCAGCGTGCTCTCCGCCGCGCCCCTGCTGGCCGAGGCCATCCGCCGCATCCACCTGAACCAGTCCGTCAGCATTCTATTTACATGACGGTCCGCACGCGCTATGCGCCCAGCCCGACCGGATACCTGCACATCGGCGGCGCGTGGATGGCGTTTTTCAACTGGCTGTTCGCGCGCAACCATGTCGGCGCGTTCGTGCTCCGCGTCGAAGACACGGACAGAACCCGGTCCAGCGAGGAGTACGAACGCGCCATCTTTGAAGATTTCAAGTGGCTCGGACTTGACTGGGATGAAGGGCCGGACGTCGGAGGGCCCTATGGACCCTACCGGCAAACCGAGCGGATGCATCTATATAGGAAGTACGCCGAGGAGCTCCTCGCGCGGGAGGCCGCCTACTATTGTTACTGCACTCCCGAAGAACTGGACGCCGAGCGTGCGCGTGCCCAGGCGGAGAAGCGGCCGTATCGGTATTCCGGCCGGTGCCGCGCGCTGACGGCGCAGCAGCGGGCGGAGTTCGAGCGCCAGGGCCGGCGGCCCACGATCCGGCTGCGCGTCCACGACTACGGTGAGACCATCGTGGTGGATGACCTGGTGCGCGGCCGAGTGGAGTTCGATCCGGAGCACCTCGATGACTACATCATCGTGCGATCCGACGGCTCGCCCCTGTACAACTTTGCCAACGTCGTGGACGACCACACCATGGCGATCACCCACATCATCCGGGGCATCGAACATCTTTCGAACACTCCCAAGCAGTGGGTAATGTACCGGGCGCTGGGGTGGGAGCCCCCCCAGGTCGCCCATCTCTCGAATATCCTCGGCAGCGACAAGAAGAAGCTCAGCAAACGGACCGGCGACACCGCCGTGCGTGACTATAAGAAGGAAGGATTCATCCCCGAGGCCCTGCTGAACTTCTTCGCGCTGATGGCCTGGTACCCTGAGGAGAATCGGGAGATTTTCTCCGTGCGGGAGCTGGTCGAGAAGTTCCGCATCGAGGACCTCGGCAAGGCCTCGCCGGTGTTCGACACGGCCAAGCTCACCTGGATGAACGGCGTCTACATGCGTGAGATGCTCAACCGGGAGCCTGAGCGCGTCGTGGAGGCCTGTCTCGAACCCCTGCGCAGCGCCGGATTACTCGATGGGCAGGTCACACCCGAGACGCGGGACTACATCCGGCGCGTCATCGGGACTTCTTCTTCAAAGACGGGATTGAGTATGAGCCGGAGGCCGCCCGCCGCTACCTCAGCAATCCCGCCATCGGCCCGGTCCTGGCGGCCTTGCAGGAGCGGGTGACCCGCGCTCCGGCGTTGGGTTCGGCCGAAGCGGAGGCCGTTACTCGCGATCTGGCGGCGGAGCGGGGGATGGAGGCCCGCGAGATCGTCCATCCTACGCGCGTCGCGCTCACCGGCAAGACTGTCGGGCCGGGCCTCTTCGAGCTGATGGCGCTACTGGGCAAGGACCGGGTCGCCAGGCGTCTGGAGGCTGCCGTCGAGTACGTGCGGAAACACGGCGCCTCCAACCACTGATTGCTGCCTCAGACTCCACTCACCGCCTTCGCGAGTCCATTCGAATGACTGTTGCGGCCCGTTAAGACCGAATTGCGGACGTCTGCACGAGCATAGTCTACCCTCTGTCCAACCCCGCCGCGCCACGCGCGGGCGCAACCGGGCGGGGACCTCAAGGGGGTAAGCGAGATGATGAGGAAGGTCGCGTGTCTGTTGACGCTCGTCCTGTTGGTCGTGAACTTCTTCCAGCCGGTAGTGACGTTCTTCCCCCATCGCGGCGCGGAGTGGACGGCGCCGTGGCCTATGCGGATCGCGCAGGCGAGCATCACCACGGCGTACCCCACAATGGAGGAATTGGAGCGCTGGGTGGCGTTTGCCATGCTCGCGTTCCTGTTCGAGCGGTTCGCCTTCAACCTGGAGCGTACACTCGAATTGGTTCGCGAGATCATTGATAGATGAAGGACAGCGCGCTCTACATGGCCCTGGGAGTTGCATCAGGACTGCTGCTGGCGCGGATCGTGCCGAACGTTTGGTGGGCGAACCTGCTGACGGTCGGGTTGCTCCTGGCTATTTGGCTCTGCATAAAGTGGCGGCAGCGACACGCTTAGCCTTCCTGCCGCGTTGGAAACGGAGAGGGGGCCACGCGGGAAAAACTGCTCGCGATGGCCCCCGTCCTGATTGGAAACCTCGTGGTGGGTTTACCCGCACTGGTACATTCGCTTTCACTCTCCAGGCGGCGTCCGCCTGGCGTTTGGCCGGCGCCGGCTGCAGGAGTGGGCGGATCACATTCTCAGCTTGATGCGGAATGCTGACGACGGCTGGGTCTATTTCAACAACGACGCACAGGGCGCCCGCCATTCACGATGCAAAGACGCTGCAGGAGCTTCTCAACTCGGTCCGGACCTAGTTCTGTTCGGTGATCAAAACGGGTTAGGACTCCCCAAATGGCCCTGTCACTTCTATAATGAGGGATGGTCTTCCGCTGGGGGATCGTCTAGTGGTAGGACGGCGGGCTCTGGACCCGTTAGCGGGGGTTCGAATCCTCCTCCCCCAGCCATCGTGTATGACCCCTCACTTTTGCCAATACTTCAAACGGCGGAAACAGGTTCAGACGGGCGTTTCGGTCTTTCAATGTGGCGTTCGAAGCGACCAATTTCATGACCGCTAGCTTGCGCTCGTCGGTCCCCACTTCGTAGACCTGCCGCAGGCGACCGGCTAGCTGGAGCAGCAACTCGGCCTCCTCGAAAAACCGCTCTTGAGCTACCTCCAGGGCGTGGACCTCGGTCTCGATCACAAGCTGCTCTTCCTTGAGGGCGGCGTATTTGCGTTTGTACTCCTCGTCCGGGACTACGCCGGCGAGGTGACGGTCCAAGAGGACATCTTTCTTCTTCCGCACGTCGTCGTAACGGGTTCGGAGCGCCGCTAGGGCCGCTGCTCGGTACTCCCGCTCTTGCCCGTGTAAGTTGGTCAGCTTATTTTGGTGACTGCCTAAGACCTAGTACGTTGCCATTAGCATCTTTGACCTGTGCAATTAGCATGCCTCCTCCAACGTCTTTGATGTCTTGATGCGACGTCGCACCAGCGTCTAGTAGGGTCTTTAAATAACTTTTGATATCGGCAACATCTATATAGCCAACTACTGCTTGGCCGTGGGGGTCTAGGCCAACTTCTAGGTCATTGAGCTTATACCCGACGTAATATGGCCCATCTACATAGGGCTTAACTCCGAAAAATTTGCCGTATAAAGTTTTTGCTCCTTCTAAGTCCTCTACTGGGTACACGATAAGTTTGATATTTTGAGTCATTAAGGGTCCTCCTATTGAAATTGCTTCTTACGGAACATGGTCATAAACTAATTGTACACCCACGAATGTTCATAGTACTACCTAACACATGTCACGAACTTGAGTAGTAGTCTAAGAAGGTATCGAGAATGCGGATTGGGCTGTACAAAGTGCGAAAAGGTTCCTGACCGGCATGCTCAGCCAAGTTCGAAGATCATCCACTGTCCCCGGGGCACAGTCAACTCTCTCGAACTTAGTTTCTTCTAGGAGGCTTTATGGCTAAAGTCATTTTGGGAATGACATTGTCACTGGACGGGTTTATCAACGATCGTACTGGCAAAGTGGGCGCGCTGTATCCTGATCTCTATGTATTGCGAAATACCGAGCCGATGCGGGAATCCATACAGAACACATCAAGCTGAACGCAGACTCTCCTTGCTACCACCGCGCTTGTCCGCCGATAGGGGTACGAGAGCTAAGTGGAGAAAAGTCATGAGCCGAATTTGGAAAACAATCTTGACATACCACAATACAGCTTGGAGAAAACCCTGTTGGTTTGGGCAGCTGCAACCATCCCCATGGGGATTTTGGGATGGCTTGTGGCTCCGGCCCTGGCACATGACCCACAGAAGCTAGATTCCCGACGGCTCGCCATGCTTACAGTCGGATTGGTATGGCAGTTTGTTCTGGTATTGATTTTACTCCACCAAGAAGCAGGCAACCTGCGTTGGTCAACGATCCGGCAGCGCCTCTGGCTGAATAGGCCGCGCTCTCCACAAACCATGAAACCACGTGGTCGTTTGTGGTGGTGGCTTGTTCCGCTCATTGTTCTGACGGCGATATACGAGTTGCAGGTCGGCGGGATGTTGGACAAGCTTTGGACTTCAGTGTTTCCATTCCTTGCAGAACCGCAGGGACTTGCTTTGGGGAGTGCCCTCGAGTCGCCAGAAACTAGATCTCAAATGGTGGGGTCATGGGACTTCTTGGGCCTCTTTTTGCTGTCGGCACTATTCAATACGGTCTTAGGGGAGGAACTCTTGTTTCGCGGGTTATTGTTGCCTCGAATGGCTGGAGTATTTCGGAAATGGGATTGGGTGATGAATGGGTTGCTATTTGGTTTTTATCACGTGCACACACCTTGGAACATGCTCAGTAGTGCAATTGAGGGAATACTGCTCTTTGCTCTTCCGACCCGATATTTCCGCAGTTCATGGTTTGGAGTGATTCCCCATTCCGGGCAAAGCATATTCTTTGCCATCCTTCTCTTGCTCCTTGTACTTGGATTGGCGTAGAGGAGGCTACACTGGGTTGCAGACGACAGCCACTGCGCGGTGCCGATGACGTTGACCAGTTAGGCCGAAAGAGGGGCCCGTCATGATGAAACGGAGGGGTGAACGTTCAACTCGTCGGAGCCTGCGCTCCAGGACTTTTCGCTCTGTTAGGTGGCGAGTCGGACCTGTACACTGAGCGTCTGTACTTTCGAGAACGCGACCTCCCCCAGCCAGATTTCGCCCTGCTCGCGGCAAGCGCAGGTAAACTCGACACGCAGTGCGCGCTGGCGCGTTGGTGATGAGATGGGTCAGGCCGGAGTCGATGCGCCTCGCATCAGCGCGACATGAAGTTTGAGGTCGCCGGCACCGTCGCGCTTCAGGATATACGTTGACGCTTCTTCGCCCATCTCGTTGCCACGGCTGTCCAGGTACGGCCACCGCACATCGACGACCGCGATCCGATCCGTGGCCCACTCGAGCCTCTGGATGTCCGCGTGCGTGTCGGTAATGCCCCGGGCGTTGTATTGCTCTTTTGCGCCCGAGAAGAACCGTTCGACCTCATCGAGAGAGGTCACCGCTTTGATGTCATCGTCTCCTATCACTAAGGCCGGGACCGCCCACATCGATGCGACCGTGCGGCCGTCGCCGCGAGTGAGCGCGCCTGCCAGTCGATCGAGGAACTCCTGCACGATGGCGTCTCCGCGGTCCGGTTTGGCTGCCGCGTTTTTCGGTCTGGTTGGGGTGCCGCGCTGGTCCATGCGGTGTGCCTCCTCATACCTGGGTACACAAATCTTACCCTGACTCCACGCGGGCGGAAAGAGAGAGCCTCGATGAAAGCCAGGTTTTTCAGATCACCATCCGACTTGCGGGCGTGGTTTGATGCGCACCACGGGACCGCCAAAGAGCTCTGGGTGGGATTCCGCAAGAAGAGTTCAGGGAAGCCCAGCATCACCTGGCCGGAGGCCGTGGATAAAGCCCTGTCCGTGGGATGGATCGATGGCGTGCGCAAACGGATTGACGACGTCAGCTACACGATCCGGTTTACGCCGCGAAAATCGGGAAGTATCTGGAGCAATGTCAACGTCAAACGCGCGAAGGCACTCGCCAGGCTCGGGCGGATGCGGCCCGCGGGTATCAAAGCATATCAGGCAAGGAGCGAAAAGAAGTCAGGTGTGTATTCGTATGAACAGAAGCGTCAGGGGCTTAACCCCGCATACCTGAAGGGATTGAAGGCGAGCGGGGATGCGTGGCGGTTCTTCAACAGGCAGCCTCCCTGGTATCGGCGAGCCGCCGGCCATTGGGTATTGAGCGCGAAGAAAGAAGAGACCAGGCTCCGGCGCCTCGAGACGCTGATCAGCGATTCGCAGCGTGGGCGAACGGTTGCGCCGTTGACACGCCCCACCGGGGGACGATGATTACTTGAACTGCCACCGCGTTGCGGTGCCGGCCCATGCCTCGGCCGTCGAAACAAAACCGAACACCGTACGAGGGCGGACCGCATGGACAGGGAATTGCTCAGTATCGATCTCCTCTTCATATTTCTTCCGGTATGCCTGAGCAAAGCGTTTGATCGCGGCGGCGTCGCTTACGGCCTGTGCCACGCCCTCCAGGATGACGGCTTCGTCGGCCCGCTCGGTGCACACCACACAATGCGGGTTGGTCCTAAGGTTACGCGCCTTCCGTGAGTTCCGGGACGTGCCGAAGTAAAAGGCGTCTTCCAGCCAGACCCCCCAGACGATCATCACGTGCGGACTTCCGTCCGGCCGCGTGGTCGCAATCCAGTGGCCTCGCGATTTGGCGAGGCGGTGCGCCGCCCAACTCCAGGGAAGCAGGCCTTTGCCCTTTCGTGGACTGAGGATGCCGTATTCCGCCGGCATCCGGGGGCGCGTCGCTTGGCCTGCTGCCTGCCGGCGCTTTGCCATGGTGTGCGTCCTCCCTCACCATTGCTCCCGAGGTGGTCTGTGAACAGTTCTCGAAATGCAGCAGGGAGTCCCGGACGAACGCGAAGCGGGGGTGGCGAGATGCGGTGGGAAGAGTTTGTCTCGGCATGCCCCGAGCTGGGGAGCCTTGGGCAAGAGCGATTCACGCGAGACCAGCTGGTGTTCATGGGTACATTGCGCAAAGACGGCTGGCCGCGCATCAGCCCGTGCGAGGTGGATCTCGCCGCCGGGCACCTGTTCCTGAGCATGATGTGGCGCTCGGTCAAGGCGCTCGACCTGCTCCGGGACTCCCGCGTCGTCGTTCACTCGGTGACCTGTGACCGCGACGGACGCGATGGCGATCTCAAACTCTACGGCCACGCGGTCGATATCCGCGACGCATCACTTCGACAGACCTTCCGTGAGGCGATGAAGGCCCGCATCGACTGGGCGCCTGATGAGCCGTCGTATCATCTCTTTTCGATCGACATCGACCGAGCCGCGTTCGTCAAGTTCGGCAACGGGCAGCAGATCATGGTTTGGGATCCCGCCCGCGGCCTTCGCACGCGACGCAAGCAACTCTGAGAACGCAGCGCCCGCCGTCCAAACACAGCGAAAGGTGAGGGGGTATCATGCCGACAGCTAAGGAGCTCTTGCTCGAGCATCTCGAGTACACGTTTGAGAAGGAAGGATGGCAGCCGCCGTTGGGAATGGCTGTGGCCGGGCTCGCCGCCGAACAGGCTGCATGGAAGCCTGCTCCCGGCCGGCACTCCATCTGGCAGATCGTGCGGCACGTCCTGCATTGGAAACGCGGCGTGTTGTCCGCGTGGGTCGGAGACCCACGCGATTATCAGTGGATGAACGATAGTGACTGGCCTGAGGTCAGTGGCGATCAGGGAGCATGGGAACGGGACGTCAAGGAGCTTCACGATATGTCCAATGAGTTTCGGCAGCGGTTGGAAGAGATCAGTGATGAAGATCTCGATCAGGCGCGACCGTGGTACCGTGACGTGCCCCCGCGTGCGCTCGCCCAGCGATTGCTGCACATGTTCACGCACGATGTCTATCACGCCGGGCAGGTCCAGTACCTGCGCGCGCTCCAGCAGGTGCCCGCGGATCGTTTCTTCAATGCAGCTGGCTGGAGGGGAGACGTGGCAGTGTTGCGCCAGGTGCTGGATGCGCATCCGGATCTCTTGAACGCCTTCGACCGCAGTGGGTGGACCGCTCTCCAACTGGCGGCATACACCGGGCACGTGGAGGCGGTCCGCTTCCTGCTCGACCGCGGCGCGGATGTGCACGCGGTCTCCCGCAACGAGATTGCGGCGACTGCGCTCAAGAGCGCTGAAGTGGCCGGTCATGCGGCAATCGCGGAGGTCCTGCGCGCGAATGGCGCCTCACGGTAATGAGCGAAGGCCAGACCGGATATCCACACCCCGTTCTCGAACATTCGTCTTCTCATCAGCCCGCGTCGGACAGGCCAGTTTGGTCAGATTAGCCTTCATGGGAAGGAGCAGAAGTGAGAATTGAGGAAAG
>JAIBHM010000083.1 GCA_020028535.1 Armatimonadota bacterium
GACGGACAGCGACACGCGCACCTCATCCGGGGCGTTCCGGGCAAACCCCTGCCAGTATCCGGGGAACTTCTCGATCACCGAGCGCTGCTGCGGGTTGTGTGTCCGGATCCGGTACGGACCCGACCCCGCGTCGTTCTTGTTCAGGAAGGCTTCACCATAGTCGCCGTTCTCGCCGTACTTGCCGGCTTTCTTGTTCTTCAGCACGACATCTTTGTTGAGCACGCCGAGCCGCACCAGCGTGGAGAGAAACGGCCCGTACGGCTTCGCCAGCGTGACGGCGACGCTGGAGCCCCCGCTGGATTTGACCGACGAGACCCAACCGTCAAAGAGGTACGAGTACCCCTGCTTGACCTCCATCATCCGCCGCAGGGAGAACTCCACGTCTTCCGCGTTGACCGTGGAGCCGTCGTGGAACCTCACGCCCCGCCGGACCCGAAATGTGTAGGTGAGACCATCGGGGCTCACCTGCCAGGACTCCGCCAGCGACGGAACCAGCTTTCCTCCCGGTGCCGGCGCCACCAGGGAATCGTACAGGTTGAAGTACAGGATCGAATCGATGAAGTCTGTCGATTTCGCCGGATCGATCTCCGCCACCGCGACCTCATCGATCCGCAGGACGATCCGCTCCCGAGGCGCGCCGGCCACAGGTCCGATCAGGGCCAGCACCACCGCCAGCGCGATCACCAGCATTCCAACTCGTCTCACCGCTGCCACCCCCTTGTATTAACTCACCGGCACGGGTTTGCGCCGCACTTCCACAACCGCGCCTGAAGCCGGATCAACCTTCACCCCGTAGTCGGACAGCGCCTGGTCGGCTGTGATGTAGCCGTTGCGCACGTCCTCGGCCACCGCCTCAGGCGGCCGCGCAAACGGGGGACCATATCCACCGCCGGTTCCGGTGACGAGCCTCGCGACTTCGCCCTTCAAGAGACGATAGCGCGCGGTCTTGCCAAAGACCGCTTCACGGCCGTTCTTGTGCATGATCTTCACATAGTTCGGAGAGCCCGGCTCTCCGCCGGCCATCCCCCAGGGCAGGAACTTATGCCGTCCGAACGTGGTCGTGAGGTACGCTTCGTCCGCGGTGATCCGGTAATCGCGGATCAGTCCCTTCCCCCCGCGGAACGTCCCGGCACCCCCGGCATCAGTGTGATACGTGTACTGGTCCACCATCACGCCGTACCGGGTCTCGGTGACCTCGATGGGAATCATGAATGTCTCGCCGTCACCCACGCACACCAGACCGTTCTCCCCGTCTTTGCGCCGGCCGGCGCCCCACCCTCCCGCCAGCGGCTCCACAAGCAGGAACAGGTCGCCGGATTCCGGGTGGAGTCCCGCAACGATCGTGCCGCAGACCGAGAGGAAGTGTCCGGCGGTGAGCCGTTCGGGCACCACGGGCGCCATCGCCTTCCAGATCAGGTCGGCCACGTAGAGCATCGTCTCCCAGTACGTGGACACGGGCGAGGGCCGCTCCGCGCTGAAGACCGTCCGGGGCGGGCAGGTGATGCGCAGGCTGCGAAACGCGCCATCGTTGACAGGGTTGCCGGGGTTCGTGATCGAGAGATAGATGGCGCGCACCCCGCTCACGAGCGCGGTGTGGGTGCAGTTCACCGGCCCGGGCACCTGTCCATGCGTCCCCGTGAAGTCGCAGTGAAACTCGTCGTCGCTCACAGTGACGCGCACCCGCACGGGGAATGGGCCGTTGCCGATCCCGTCATCGTCGATGAAATCCTCGGCCTCGAAGACGCCCTTGGGCAGAGCTCGCAGCTCCAGGCGGGTCAACGCATCGCCGTCGTCCAGGAGCTTCTGGATGGCCTGCTTCACCGTGCGGATGCCGTACTTATCGCAGAGATCTTTGAAGCGCCGGTCCCCCACACGCAGCGCGGCCACGCCCGCCCACATGTCCCCGAGCGTCATGGCGGGAAGGCGCACGTTGGCGCGGATCAAGTCCACGACGCTCGCAAGAGGCTCACCCTTGACGAACAGCTTGACACAGGGAAACTGCAGCCCTTCCTGATAGACTTCCGTCGCATCGGTTGTCCAGGAACCCGGATCCTTGCCGCCCACCTCGGTCCAGTGCGCCTTGTTGGCCACGAACGCCACAATCTCGCCGTCGTAGAAGACCGGCATCACCAGGGAGACGTCGGAGAGATGCGTCCCGCCGCCCGTATAGGGATCGTTGGTGACGATGATGTCGCCGGGATGCAGGTCGTCCTTAAACTTCTCCAGCGTGTACTGCACCGCGTGTGAGAGCGTGCCCAGGAAGAGTGTGACACCGTTCCCCTGGGTAATGAGCTGGCCGCGCCCGTCGGTGAGCCCCGTGGCGTAGTCGAGCACCTCGTAGATGATCGTGGACATGCTGGTGCGCTGCAGGGCGACGAACATCTCGTCGCCGATGGCCACGAGCGTGTTCTTGATGATCTCGAGGGTGAAGGGATCGACCCGAGGCGCGGCGCGCCCGGGCGCGCCGCGTCCCCGCGTCCGCACGGTCATGACCGTACCTCGATGACCAGGTTGCCGTAGCCGTCCACCTCGACGCGCTGCCCGGGGAAGACAACGGTCGTGGCCGCGGGCTCCTCAATGATGGCCGGTCCCTTCACCGTGGAGGCAGGGCCAAGCCGGTCCCGTTCGTAGATCGTTGCCGTGGCCTGGCCGTGCGCATCAAAATCCACCTCACGCTTACCCTTCACCGCTTCCCGCGCCGTCCCGTTCTTCCGCAGACGCCGCATCCGGGGTTTCTCGACCGTGCCGAGTGCCGTGAGGTGGAAGTTGACGAATTCGATTGGCGACGTCAGCTTGAACGTATAGCGCTGTTCGTGCAGCGCGTGGAACCGGTTCTCCACCTCCGCCACCGCAGCTTCGGTCATCCCACTGATGGGAACCGGGACCTTCACCGTGTGCTCCTGGCCGGCGTACCGCATGTCGGCAAACCGCTGAAACACCAGCCGGCTGCGGGCGATGCCCTGGGGCGTGAAATACTCCAGGGCCTGGCCCTCGAGTGTGTCCCAGATGCGCTCCAACCCATCGTTGGCCGCCGCCTCCGTCCGCAGGATCGAGGTCCAGATCAGGTCGTAGCGCAGGTCGGTCATCAGCATGCCCCAGGCGGAAAAGACGGCGGGATTCGTGGGGATCAGGACGCGCGCAATGTGCAGCTCAGCGGCGAGCGCAGAGGCGTGCATCGCACCCGCGCCCCCAAACGCCACCAGGGTGAAGTCCCGTGGATCGTACCCGCGGTGCACGGAGACCAACTTCAGCGCGTTGACCATGTTGGCGTTGGCCAAACGGATCACGCCGAGCGCCGCCTGCTCGACGCCGGTGCCGAAGTGCGCCGCGATCGGCTGCAGGGCTTCCCGCGCGCGGGACGCGTCGAGAGCGATCTCGCCGCCCAGGAAATACTCCGGGTTGATGCGGCCGGCCACCACGTTGGCGTCCGTCACCGTCGGCATCGTCCCGCCCCGCCCGTAGCACGCCGGGCCCGGGACGGCGCCGGCGCTCTGCGGGCCGACGTGGAGACTGCCGGCGTCGTCGAGCCAGGCGATCGATCCGCCACCCGCGCCGATCTCGACGATGTCCACGACCGGGATCTTGATCGGATACCCCGCCGAGGTCCGGGTCCACTCGATTTTGTAGTCTGTCGTGACTTTGGCCTGACCGTGGTCGATGAGCGAGGTCTTGGCCGTGGTCCCGCCGATGTCGAGGGAGATGAGGTTCCCCTCATTGACCAGGTTGCCCACCGCGATGGCGCCGAGCACTCCGGCGACCGGACCGGACTCCACCATCTGGATAGGCGCCTCGCGCGCCGCGCCGAAGGTCGCGGTGCCGCCGTTGCTCTGCATCACGTAGCGACTGCCGCGTACCCCGATCCGCTCCAGTTCATGGTCGAGCCGGTCCAGATACCGCCCGGCGATGGGCTTCACGTAGCTATTCAGCACGGCGGTGCTCGTGCGCTCGTACTCCCGCCACTCGCGGGTGATTTCATACGACGCCGTCACGGGGATCTGCGGCCAGCGACGCCGGATCAGCTCCGCCGCCTGGCGTTCGTGGTCGGGGTTGGCGTATGCGTGCAGGAAACAGATGGCGATGGCCTCGACACCCTCTCGGATCAGCGCCTCCGCGGCCTCAACAACCTCCTGCTCGCTGAGCGGCGTGAGCACCTCCCCTTTGTAATTCACACGCTCGGTGACTTCCAGCCGGAGAAACCGAGGGACGAACGGCTTGGGCTTCGTGTAGGAGAGATTGTACAGGTCGGGCCGGTTCGCGCGCCCGATCTCCAGCACGTCGCGAAATCCCCTTGTCGTGATGAGTCCGGTGCGGACCCCCGAGCGCTCGGTGAGCGCGTTGATGATCACCGTCGTCCCGTGGACGAAGAAGTCTACGTCCTGCGCCCGGACGCCGGCCTTGCGGATGGTCTCGATGGCGCCGCGCTCGAAATCGGGAGGAGTGGTGTCGGTCTTGGCCGCGCCGACCTTCCCCGTGCGCTCATCCAGGTAGACGAGGTCGGTGAACGTCCCGCCGATGTCACTGGCGACCCGCATGCGCGCTCGCCTCCTGATTGTCCATAGGATTGACGGCCAGGGAGTTGGGCTAGTATTCCACGCGTCGCGGCACGGATTCCTCCGCGCCCGGCCGTGGGGATCTAGAGGAGCCCGGCCGAGGACAGGAGAGAGCGCAGTTGAGCGCGGCTCGCCTCCGTGAGCGGAGGCGAGGGGGCGCGCACGAATGGATGGGCGATGCGGCCGAGCATCATCATGGCTTCCTTGATCACGACGAACAGCGGCGCGTCGAGCTGGTACAGCGTCGCAAGCTCGAGACGCCGGCGCATCAGCGCCGCCGCGTCCGCGATCCTTCCCGCGCGGGCGTGTTCGTAGATGGCGACTAGTGGTTCAGGCGCCACGTTCGCCACCGCCGGAATGCCGCCGTCCCCTCCACTCAGCAGGGTGTTCAAGAGATGAAACTCGTATCCGCATAGCACGCTGAACTCGGGCCGGACAGTCTTCACGCGCGCGATGACCTCGTGGATGTGGCCGATGCTGTCGACCGTTTCTTTGATGCCAAGTACGCGGTCGTGGGCCGCTGCCAGTTTCGCCACCAGAGGGGCCGGGATGCTGCGGCCCACGACTGCGGGAAAGTTATAGATCAGGACCGGGAGTTGGACCGCCTCTGCCACCGCCCCAATGTGAATCTCGATGGCGCGGTCATTGGGCGTCCAGTAGTAGGGCGGGATGACGACGACCCCGTCCGCGCCGATCTCCTGCGCGTGGCGCGCGAGTGCGGCCGCCTCCTCAGTCGATGTGCTGAGGCAGCCCACGAGCACCGGCACCCGGCCGTCCACGTGCCGGACGATGGTCTGCGCGAAGGACCGCCGCTCCTCCAGCGTGAGGTGCATCGCTTCGCCCGTGCTGCCCAGGGCGAACACGCCGTGGACTCCGCCTGCGATGACGACATCGACGTGCGCCAGGTTGGCCGCTTCGTCAATCCGCCCCCGGCGATCGAAGAGCGTCACGAGCGGCGGGATGATCCCCGAAAATCGGCTCACAGCGCCTGCCTCCCTCATCTGTCGTAGATGTTCGGCGACGTACCGGCGCGCCTGAGACTCGTAGGCAACGGGGACCAGCACGTCCCCCCAGACGCCGCTGCCTCCGCGGATGACTTCTGCGTACCCGGGCACCTGCCGGCTGCGCACGAGCACAGGGATGCCGGCCTCTTCCAGGATGCGCTGGACCAGCGCCGCTTCGGTCTCACTCGGCGCTTTGAAGACGTTCGCATAATCATGCGGCAGCGGCAGCCACTCCGCCATCAACACGTCCCTCCGTCAGCGCTTCCCCTGGATCTCCAGCATCAAGCGGTAGGCCTCTCGCCTGCTCAAGCCCGCGGTCCGCATGAGATCGGCCACCGCCGCTGTTGGCGCAGTGCCGCCGGCCAGGAGCGCGCGCATCCGCGCCGGCGCGTCCGCCTTCCCTTCCTTTCGATCTATGGCCGCTCCTTCCACGACAATCGTGAACTCGCCTCGGGGGACATGGATACGCAGATGGGTGAGGGCCTCAGAAACTCTGCCGCGGAAGACATCCTCGAACTTTTTCGTGAGCTCGCGGGCCAGCGCAATCTGCCGGTCGCCGAAGACTTCGCGCACGTCGTGCAGCACTGCGCTGATCCGGTGCGGCGCCTCAAACAAGACCAGCGTCCAGGGTACTGTGGCGATCTCTTCCAGCGCGCGGCGCCGCTCGCCCGACTTCCGTGGGAGGAACCCCACGAACACAAACCGGTCGGGCGGGAGGCCGGAGGCTGTCAGCGCGGCCATGACGGCGCTTGGGCCGGGGATGGGAACGATGGGGACGCCGGCTGCGCCGGCTCCCCGGATCAGCCTGTACCCCGGATCGGACACCGCCGGAGTGCCGGCATCGGAAACGAGAGCCACGTCCTCTCCGCGCCGGAGCCGCTGCACGAGTTCCGCCGCACGCGGGACCTCGTTATGCTCGTGATAACTGACGAGCGGTGTCGTGATCCCATAGTGCGTGAGCAGGTGGCGGGTGTGCCGGGTATCTTCGCATGCAATGACGTCGACCTCGCCCAGCACCCGGCGCGCCCGATAGCTGAGGTCTTCCAGGTTTCCGATGGGGGTCGCGACAACGTACAGCGTGCCGGTGTTCGCGGTCATGCCCGCGGCACCGGGGTAGTGGCCGCGAGACGCAGCGCCTCGCCGACCGCCTCCTCAGGCGTCTGCACCACGACAATCGGGACGTGCTCGCCGGCCCGCGTCGCATCCCACGTCCGCAGACCGATCACGGGCTTGCCGTGACGCAAGGCGAACCCGATCTCGGAGAGCGTTCCATAGCCGCCGCCGATGGCGATGAGCGCGTCCGCCGTCAGTACGATGATCGCGTTCCGCGCCTGCCCCATCCCCGTCGCCACGGCGACATCGACGAAGGGATTGGCCTCCTGGCGGTCCGAGCCCGGCAGAATGCCGATCGTCATGCCGCCTTCCGCGCGCGCCCCGCGGCAGGCCGCCTCCATCACGCCGCCCAACCCTCCACAGATCAGCGCGCATCCCGCAGCGGCGATACGGCGTCCCACTCCTTCCGCCAGGGCCTCGTGCGCCGCGTCGGAGAAGCGGCTTTCACCGATGACGCCGATGACGGAGGGCACGTCTCCCGGGGATCGCTGCATCGTCTTGGGCTGGAGGCTTCGCTGCGGTACGGCGTTCGCCACTCAAGAGACTGAGGAGGATGACGACGGCCGCGGCCTTATCCAGCGGCTCGTTCATGTTGCCGCACTTGGGCGACTGGATGCACGACGGGCATCCCGCCTCGCACGGACACGTCTCGATCGTCCGCAGCGTAGCCGCCATCCACTCATCCAGCATGCCGTACCCTTTCTCGGTAATGCCGACCCCGCCGGGATGCCCTTCATAGATGAAGATCGCCGGGCCGCCGAGCTCAGGATAGACAGGATACGAGACCCCGCCGAGATCCCAGCGGTCGCACATCGCGAAGAGCGGGAGTAATCCGATCGCGGCGTGCTCGACCGCGTGGATGCCGCCGGCCAGATCCAGTCCGCGCCGTCGCACGTCCGCGTCCAACCACTCGGGGATCGCAAACCACAGCGCGGT
>JAIBHM010000264.1 GCA_020028535.1 Armatimonadota bacterium
AGGGGAGCACCCTGCGAGGACGTCCGGCCAATCGCGCCCTCGAGGCCTGGGCCGACGGCTCGATGCGATCATCAGTGCCAAGCCGACGAAAAGTCAGGTGGCCGAGCTCTCGCTTGCACCGCACCAAGCGACCAGGAGCTGAAGCGCTGAACTCTCTCGCGCGTGTCGGGGCGATGAGACGGACCTTGAGTCCCAAACGAGCAAGAGGCGTCTTCAAGCGCTCGGGATCGTCGCGCCCTGCAGGGAGCCGGCGCGCTACCGCAGTTCAACGAACGTCGTTCCGTAGAAGTGAGGAGAGCGCGCGCGTTCAGCCGGCCAACAACTTCTTGGCCATCCATCGAGCGTCGCTCGCCCGCTGCGGCCCGTCAACCTCGGACCCCGCGACGGCGCCGTCGAACAGCACGACAAGAGCGCGAGCCGTCGCTTTCGGGTCCTTCACTCCCGCCGCCGTCGTCCACTCGCGGAAACGCTCCGCGAACCACTCTCGCTGACCGTGAGCAATGGCGCGCGCCGGGTGCGCCGCATCGGTGAGCTCGCTCACCGTATGCTGCAACGGGCAACCGCGGAAGTCCTTCGACTCCGCCCACTCCACCACCCAGTCGAAAAACTTGAGCGCGCGTTGTGACGGCGGCGTGTCGGCGAGGTACGCCTCGATGTTCGCGCGGGCGTCCACGGTTCGGCGCTCGAGGTACGACGCCACGAGCTGGTCCTTGCAGCCGAAGTGCTGATAGAGCGACGCCTTCGCCGCGTCGGCCTCCGCCAGGACGCGGTCGATACCCACGGCCCGCACGCCCTCCCGGTAGAACAGGCGATCGGCGGCGTCGAGGAGGCGGTCACGGACGCCGATTTCGGAGGTTTTCGCCCGTTTCCTAGCTTTCTGCGGCACCCCTTGACAATACAGACAGATCGGTCTATTGTCAACGGCGTGAATAGACAGAACGGTCTGTTCTCGACTTCCCGCAGGTGGTTACCACTTTCAGTCTCGCGCGTCGCGAGGCCGTCAGGAGTCTCGACATGGGTTACGCAGTTTCAGGCAAGACCGCACTCGTCACCGGCGCCAACCGTGGCATCGGCGAAGCCATCGTGGACGCGCTCGTCGCGGCCGGCGTAAGAAAGGTGTACGCCGCCGCCCGCAGCATCTCGGCCCTCGGCCCGCTCGTGGCCCGCCATGGCTCCCGCGTCACGCCGTTGCAACTCGATGTCACTAACGCCGCGCAGATCGCCGCCGCCGCCGCGACTGCGGCGGACGTGGACCTCCTGGTCAACAACGCGGGCATCGTCGGCTTCTTCGGTGGCGAATTCACTGATCCGAAGTGGATCGAGGGCGGGCGACAGGAGATGGAAGTGAACTTCCTCGGCACCTTCGCGGTCACGCAGGCCTTCGCGCCAGTACTCGCGAAGAATGGCGGCGGCGCCATCGCCAACCTCAACTCGGTGGCCTCGTTCGTCAGCTTCCCGATTCTCGCGGCGTACAGCGCCTCGAAGGCCGCGACGCACTCGCTCACTCAGGTCACACGCGCGATGCTGCGGGGGCAGAACACGCAGGTGTTTGGCGTGTATCCCGGCCCGATTGACACCAAGATGGGCGAGGTGCTGACGCTCGAGAAGGCCTCGCCGGCGGACGCCGCGCGGGCGATTGTCGCGGGCATCATCGCGGGCGACGAGGAGATCTTTCCCGACAGGATGAGTCAGGGCACGGGGCCGGCCTTCTTCGCGGATCCGAAGGGACTCGAGCGGCAGGTCGCAGGGGTCCCGGCCGTTGCCTAGGCCTCGCAGGCTGACCGTCGGTGAAGGCGCGCCTTCATCGATGGCCTTGGAAAAGTAGTCGAGAGACAACATCAATGAAGGCATTCATCCTCGATCGTTACGGAAGCGCCGACCGTGTGCGGGCTGGCGAAATGCCAGACCCGGAGCTGCGGGAGGATGACGTCTTGGTCCAGATTCACGCCGCTGGTGTAAACCTTCTGGATTCCAAAATCAGAAACGGCGAGTTCAAGCTCATTCTGCGGTATCGCCTGCCGCTCATTTTGGGCCATGACGTGGCCGGGGTCGTGGTCCGGGTCGGATCTCGAGTGCGTCGATTCAAGCCCGGCGACGAAGTCTATGCGCGGCCGGCTGACGGGCGAATCGGTGCATTCGCGGAATTCAGTGCGATCAAAGAAGATGACGTGGCGATCAAGCCCAAAGCACTCACCATGGAAGAAGCGGCTTCCATCCCCCTGGTCGGCTTGACCGCTTGGCAGGCGCTGATCGAAAGAGCGAGTCTGAAACAAGGACAAAAAGTTCTCATCCACGCGGGCTCGGGTGGTGTGGGCACATTTGCCATTCAGCTGGCGAAGCACGTCGGCGCGACGGTGGCGACGACCACGAGCACGGCCAACGTGGATCTGGTCAGAAGCCTCGGGGCCGACATCGTGATCGATTACAAGAAGGAAGACTTCGCACACGTCCTCCGTGACTACGACGTTGTCTTGCATAGCCTGGACAAGGTGACGCTCGAGAAATC
>JAIBHM010000084.1 GCA_020028535.1 Armatimonadota bacterium
CCCTCCGCTTCGGATTCGTGGTTGGAGAGTTCCGAAGGGGTGGCGCCACGTTCCCGCAACCAGGTTGAGAGCTTCGGGCGAACAACAGTCTGATATCCCCAATCATCAACGATGCGGGTGAAGAACGCGGGACGGTAGAGGCGGTCGCTGCCCGCGACGTTGTTAGCACGCAGGTGATGCGCGACGACAGCCTGGGTGAGGCACGAACCCAGACTATTGGAGCACGTATTCCATCCTGCGTAGGCGACCACGCCTGCCATCTTGGGCTCGGCCAGCAGCCTCGTCACCAGAGCCCGGTCACCTCCGTTGGCAAAGCGCACATCGGCGAGGGCGACAATTCGCTCCTCTCCAGCCGCCCGACGGACCGCAGCAAGCATCGGCGCAATTGTCCGCTCATCAGGGGTACCCGGCTGATCGACGGCCTCGCGCTGTCGGTCCTCAAAGTTATGCACCCAGAGGACGATCTCAGGCGCGCCGTCAGCAGACCGGCATCCGACGCTTTGCAAATGCTCGAGAACAGTCTCGGATAACGATGTGGCTTCGTACAGCGGAATCTTGTCGGTGCTCTCCTGGAACGTGTACGTGACTTCGACTGTGGGGGATTTACCGGACAGGTCGTTGAGCCAGCGCGCCAGCAGCCGCGCGTTGAGCTCGTCGGCGCCGCTGGTCAGCAAGGTGTTCGTCACCCCAGCGATGGCCGCGTGCGTCTGGAGGGCTGCGCGTTCAAGTTGGGAAAGGCCCCTCGGCGACGTGTCGTCCTGACCGATCAGCACGTACCGAAAGGTACCCCGAACGGCGGCGTTGATGAGGTCCGCATTGAGCCGCAGATGACGGCCCCGATGCCTGCGTACAGCGGTCCGCACAGGCTCGGGCAAATCAACCGCGCGAAGCACGGCTTCGATCGGCTCAGTGAGAGGCGGCAGCCTGCCCGAAGGGACCCGGAGTAACGCCTCCCCATACGTGGTCCAATATGGGGCGTCTTCATCAGTCGGTTGGACGGGTGTACGCGGAATGACCGCGGAGACATACGTCGGCACACGCGAGGCTGCCTCATAGAGGTGGTGCAGTCGTGGAGCAATCTCCTCGAACGATACCTCGCTCTTCCGTGAGGCGACGAGTCCGCCGAAGCATAGCATCTCAGCCGAGGCGATGAGCGCGTCGGCGCCCGCGGCGACATGCTGCCGCAGCCAGTCCCCCAGCCCGTCCACGTCGCCGGGGTGGTGGCGATCGCCGAGCAATCCCCGCTCCGGGACGCGCACGTCGACGCCCGCCGCGCGGGCGAGGCCGGCCACAAAATCGAGACAAACCGGCCGGTCGTCCAGCGGGATGAACAAGAGAACCGGATGCGCCATGTTAACGGATCGCCCCGGCCGTGATGCCGCGCATGAAGTACCGCTGTGTAAACAAGAACACGACGACGATCGGCAGCGTGGCAATGATCGTGCCGGCGGCGATGAAGCGCGTGTTGTGCGCGAACAAGCCGCGCAGGTACAGCAGGCCCGCCGCCAGCGGGTATTTGTCCGGCGTCTTCAGAATGATAATCGGCCACAGAAAGCTGTTCCAGAAAGCCACGAACTGGAAGATCGCCAGCGTGGCCAGGGCCGGCGCGATGAGGGGAAGCATGACGCGCCACCAGATCAGCAGGTCACCCGCCCCGTCCATGCGGGCAGCGTCCTCCAGCTCCTGCGGGATGGACAGGTAGGCCTGCCGGAGGAGGAAAATCCCGAAGATGCTCGCGATGCTGGGAAGATACACAGAGGCGTACGTATCGACCAGCCGCAAGCGCGTCATCGTCACGAAGTTCACGATCAGTCCAATATGCTCCGGCAGCATCAGGGTGGCGAGGATCGCGTAGAAGACCACGTTCTTGCCGCGGAATTGCATGCGGGCGAGTGGATAAGCGGCGAGCGAGCAGATGATCAGCGTCAGGCCGACCCCCACCACAGTGATATAGAGACTGTTCAGCACGTAGCGCGGCAGCGGCAGCGTCTCCCAGACGCCGATGTAATTCGCCGCGGAGACTCCTGTGAGCCGGAGATCGGGTGGGAACGAGAAGATGGGCCCCCGCGTGCGCAACGAGATGAGCAGTGTCCATAAGAAGGGGAACGTCGTGAAGACCGCGAGGGCCACGAGGAGGACGTACAAGGCCAGCTTGCGCATCAATAGTATTCCAACCCACCGCGGCGGAAGAACCGGAAGTTGATCACCGAGAAGACGAGGATGACGGCGGCGAGCACCATCGCCAGGGCGGCCGCGTACCCCATGTTCAGCTCCTGGAAGGCCTCGTCGAAGATGTACATGAACATCGTGTACGTGCTGAAGAATGGGCCGCCGCGCGTCATCACGTAGATTTCCTCGAACACCTTCACCGCGGCCATCGTGGAGACCAGCGAAGCGAGCAGCACGTACGGCCGCAGCAGCGGCACGGTGATGTGCCAGAAGACGCGGGCGCGTGATGCCCCGTCGATCATGGCCGCCTCTTCATACTCCGTGGGGATCGACTGCAATCCGGCGAGGTAGATCACCATGTACCAGCCGAGACCCTTCCATAGCGTCACGAACATGACCGCGTACAGCGTGAGCGTGGGGTGGCTCAGCCAGGAGATGGGACGGTCGATCACCGCCAGGCTGCGCAGCACCCAGTTCACCACGCCCTGTTGATCGTACATCCAGGTCCACATGATGCCGACCACCGGCCACGACGTGATGACGGGAATGTAGTAGGCGGCGCGAAACAGGCCGATGGCGCGCAGCCGGCGGTTCACCAACACCGCCAGCAGGATCGAGCACAACTGGATGACGGGGACCACCAGCACGTATTTCGCAGAATTGGTGAGCGCGATCCAGAAGTATCGGTCTCCCAGCAGCTTCTGGAACTGGCCCAACCCGACGTAGCGCGGCGGGTTGATGATGTCGTACTCAAAGAGGCTGAGGACGGTCCCGAACAGCACCGGGTAGAAGGTGAAAACCGCGAGCAGTGAGAGCGCGGGCAGCAGGAAGAGGTAGGCGATCAGGGTGGTGCGTCGCTTCACGGACACCGGTCCAGGGCCGTAATGGCGAATACGGCCGGACTCGCGCGCCCGCCGGTGCTGGCCAGCTCGATCGACTGAATAGCCGTGGCCGGTTCGGGGTTCATCCAGCGCAGCGCCTGCAGGTGCACGTCCACTCCAGCCTTGGTCCGGCCCGTCCACGCCATTTCCTGTTCAATCGAAGGGATTCCTCTCTCCGCGTCCCAGAGCCAGCTGCTGATGTTTCGTCCGAATGTCAGGTCGATGCCGATGCGGCGTCCGCCGGCAAGCGTGATCGTGTAGCTGCCCACCACGTCGCCGAAGTTGAGGGCGCGGTCCAGGGACGTGTGCAGGAAGACAAGACACGCAGCCCTTCCGCGCCAGCGCATGGTGACACGCCTCGGCATCTTGGCGGCGACATCGCGCTCACCCCTCAGCATGACAATGCTCTTCCCCTCGTGGCGCTGTGGATCGAGCACCTCGAAGAGGATCCCGCCGAAACGGTGCCGCCCGGAGACCAGGGCCCGCAGGTCCGTATCCGAACCCTTGCCCAACCAGCCCGTCCCATCATCGTCGACATGCCGCTGCGTGGCGACGCCTGAGAGATCCAGCAGGGTCCCGGGAATCCTTCCGGGCGAAGACGCGCCGAACGTCCAGGCATCGGCAAAGCGCCGGGCCAGCTCTGCTTCAGGCGGCGCGCGATCGGGGGCCGGACGGTCCGCGGTCCAGAAGTAGTTTGCCGCGGTGAGATAAGTGTAGAGCTGGCGGTAGGCCCGGGTGAGAGCCGCGCGGTTCTGGAAGTGGCCGGTCCAGGTCGTCCGCACCATCCCCAGAACCCCGGCCGCGTTGGCCGCCCGGCTCATGTAGTGGTTGTTGTGCAGCCGGTACCACGTGGCGCCGATGACCGGGAACCCGCTCCGTCGGAAGTAGGCGAGCTCCGGATATTCACGGACGTCCTCGTACTTCCAGGGCACGATCACCATATTCCGAGGCAGGTCCTTGAACAGAGGCTCGGCCTCCGCCTCCTGACGCCGCTCCCAGAGGACGTCGCCCCATACCATCGGCCGCACACCCAGCGGCTGAATGAACTTTGAGAGCGTGATGATGTCCTGAAGATACAGATCCATGTCATAGCGCACGCCGCCGGGACCCCGCACCTCGTCGTGCCCGAGATGCATGTAGTCGGGACGGAAGAGGTCGACGGCTTCCCTCAAGATGGGGAGGATGAGCGCGTCGTTGAGATTCGTCGCGGTTCCGTCCAGCGTGATGGAGCGCACCGGATCATACACCGCGGGGAATACGCCGCGCGAGCGATCGCACGTGACCTGCGTCCCACCGGCCCCGCGTAGACGTTTCGGGATGTAGGCAATCTGCTGGCAGGTCGCCGGATCGCTCAGCCCCGCGAAGACCCATTCACTGTGCCCAAGAGTGGCGATGAGCGGAATGACTCTGATGTGGTGCTCGCGCGCCACCTCGAGGAGGCGCTTCACCTGCTCTTTGGTCGCGCCCCGGGCATCCGGACTCCAGAACGGCCGTCCGCTTTCCCACTGTACGTGCTCGGCCTCGACGATCAACGTGTTGAACTTATACGGTGCCAGGATGCGGTCGATCAGCGCGGAGTGAAACTCACCGGAGGCGCTGTCGAGCAGCACATGCACCGCGCGCATGGAATGGTCCGGCCAGTCGCGGATGGTCACCTCGCGCGCCACGGCCTGGCTGCCGCTTGGGCGCAGCAGCTGGCGAACCGTCTGCACGCCGTGGAACGTGCCGCGGCGGTCCGCACCCGCGACGGCGATATTGGTCGAGGTCACCCATATCATGTACTCCTCGGGACGTGAGAGCCGCGGTGTCGCTACCAGCCCGAGTTGTTCAAAGTGCGGATTCGAGGCGTGCTCCCCGATCAGGATGTGGCCAGAGGGATTCGCGATCTCCCCCGCCCGGACGATTCGCAGCTCCGTCCCGTACCGCGCGCGCAGCTCCTCGTTCAATTCCCTCGCCGCATAGAGATCTTCGTCCGTCGCGCTGTTGCCGACGACAATGCGCGTCGTCGACTTCATCCCAAAGGAGCCATCCCCCCACTTCACTTCCTTGGGAACCGGAAGAAGACCAAGGGCGGGCGGTACGGGAGAAAATGCGTCGGGTACTGAGCGGCCGGCGGCGGCTCCAAGCACCAGAGCGTGCCAGGGGGCCGCCAGCACAGCCAGCAACAGCAGGATCGTGAAGCGTCTAAAGGCGGGCATTCCACTCCCGGACGGCCCAGTCCAGCGCTTCCTTGGGACTCATCTTCCCAAAGAATGCGCTCTCCACGGCCTCCCGGAAGATCTTGTACAATTCGCTCTGGTTCGATACCACTACGGTCAGGTCACGCCCGAACTTCAGCTCATCCGCGGCAATCGACCGCGCCTTCCACTCCGGTCCGGCGCCCTTCTGCTTGAAGAATGGATCGGCGGCGGCCTTTTTGGTTGAGGGGAAGATTACCGTTCCAGGCAGTTTGGCGAACTCCAGCTGATTCTCATCGTTCGTGACATAGAGCGCAAACTTCACGGCCTCCTGCTGATGCTTGCTGGCCCTGGGCACCGTCAGCGCCATCAGGCCGGCGTGGATCACTTTCCCCCTGCCCATCGGATAGGGCGCCACGAACGTCTTCGCATAGATCTCAGGGTTGCTCTCCTTGATCCGAAGCAGGAACTGCGGCCCCACCAGCAACATGCCCAGCTGACCGGCGCTGTAGCGCTCCACGGCGCCGGTGAAGCCGCGGCGCAGGGTGTCGTCGGGGAAGTAGTCCTTCTTGAAGAGATCGACGTACCTCTCCAGGTAGGCGACGTGCGCGGGCGAGTTGAAGACGGCGCGCTTGCCGTCCTCGCTCAGCATCGGCAGCCCGTTCTCGCGGAAGCGGTGCATCAGGCGCGTCCCGTCAATAAGCGGCATGAAGCCGTAGTCCTTCGTGCGGTCCTTGATCAGCCTGGCGGCCTCGATCATCTCGTCTTCGCTCTCAGGCGGGTTGAGCGCGTCGAGACCGGCCTTCTTGAAGAGATCGCTGTTAAAAAAGAGCACAGGAGGCGCGATATACCAGGGGATCCCGTAACTACGGCCGCGGAAGCGCCCACCGGCCCACAGGCCGTCAAAGTACTTTGCCCGCTCGGCAGCGGGGACCGCCGCATCCAGATCCAGCAGCGCGCCTTTTTCAGCGATGCGCACGGTGAACTCGACGTTGAGGTTCACGACGTCGGGTGGCACGCCGCCGGCGATCGCCGCCAGCAGCTTCTGCTCGATCGCCTGCATCTGCACGTCCACCCACTTGATCTGCACACCGGGATTGGCCCGCTGATAGTCGCTGATCATGCGGTTCACGTAGTCGGTGAAAAACGGCTGCAGCGAGATGGTCCAAAATTCCAGCGTGGTCTGCGGTCCCGCGGCCCCGGTCACTGTCATCATCAGGACCAGCGCGACGGTGGCAATGGCAGCTCGTATCGGCCACGAAGTCATACATGTTCCTCCATACCCATCACACGCGCCTTCTCCTCATTACGAAGAGTACCTCTCTTCCGTTCTCACGTCACCATGGAGAGGGGAAGGCCGGAACCGCCTGCTCGGTGAAGGAAAGCCGCTGTGAAAGGTCAGCGCACCATCGCGGAGATCCGCGAGCAGCCCGAGGTGCTGGCGCGCGTCCTCGATGCCGAACGCCGCCCCGTCGAGCGGCTGGCCCGCCACCTGCGCCGGCGCCATCCCCCTGCGGTCATCCTGACGGCGCGAGGCTCTTCCGACAACGCCGCGTTGTACGGACACTATCTCTTTGAAACACTGCTGGGCGTTCCGGCCGGCCTGGCGTCGCCTTCTGTCGTAACCCTCTACGGCGCGAAACCGCGTGTGCGCGGCGCGCTGGTGATCGGTCTTTCCCAGTCCGGACGGTCCCCGGACATCGTGGAATATGTCGCCACGGCCCGAGCCGCGGGCGCATTCACCATCGCCATCACCAACGACGGGTCCTCGCCGTTGGCGAGGGCTGCCCACACGACGCTGCTGCTGCACGCCGGCCCCGAGCGCAGCGTGGCCGCGACGAAAACCTACACGGCTCAACTGGCGTTGCTCAGCCTGCTCGTCGGGGAGATCGCGGGAGAGCGACGTTTCGTTGAACGGCACCGCTCCCTGCCGGATCTGGTGGAGACAGCGCTCAACGAGGAATCCAACGTGAGGAAGGTGGCTCACCGGTATCAGAGGATGGTACGCTGCATCGTGACCTCCCGAGGGTACAACTTCGGAACCGCCCGGGAGGCCGCGTTGAAGTTGAAGGAGACTGCGTACATCGCCGCGGAAGCGCTCTCGTCCGCCGACCTCCTGCACGGGCCGATTGCCGTGGTGGAACGTCGCTTCCCGGTCATTGTGATCGCGCCCCCGGGCCGGGTGCGCGCGCACCTGAGCTCTGTGATCAGGCGGCTATCCTCTCGCGGGGCCGAGCCGATCGTGGTCTCCCCAGGACGATCTGCGCTGCGCGTTCCGGACAGAATTGACGAGCGGCTGACGCCGCACGTCTACATATCTGCGTGGCTAGGCGGCGTGTCCTCGAGGATACAGCGGAGGAAGGGCGACAGGAAGGCGTCCGCGGGCCTCCAGGCGTCCGCTAAGGACTTTCGCCGCAGCGCGCATGCTGGCCGGATCAGGGCCATACGCCGCCAGGTAGGCATCGACCATCTGAAAGCGCAGGAGCTCGTAGGGATTCCCGGCGCCGACGACGACCAAACGCTCCCCGAATCGCGCGTGCAACGCCTGGATGATCTCGACACTCAGGTACGAGCGCCAGGAGAGGCTCGCGACGACGACGTTGTCCCAGGATCCTTCCAGCACTTCGCGGGCCCCGGCGGCAATCGTTACATCCGGCAGCATGTCCGACAGTTCGGCGCCCAGGCGGGGTGAAGACGCAACCCAGACGTCGCTGCCGACGTGGAGGACGACGGTGCGCCCCGCGGGTAGTGGAACACGCCCCACCCGGTTGCGTACGAGGGTGACGGCACGATCGGCTATCGCCTGCGCCTGGGCGCGATGATCATCGGTGCCGACGCCACCATTGGCGGCCGGGGGTCTCGCATAGCGCGCTTTCGCCCGCGCGATCCGAGCAGCGCTCGCCCGCAACGCCGATCGATCGAGGGTCCCATCTTCGACTGCGTGCCTCGCCGCTTCGATGGACGCCCACTGGTCATCGCCGGCCCCCAGGGCCATGACGACGTCCATCCCGGCCGCCAGAGCCCCGACGGCAGCGGCCCCCCTGCTCCAGCGCGCGGATATGGCCTTCATGTCCATCGAGTCGGTGAATGCCACGCCGTCGAAACCGAGCTCACTTCTCAAGAGCGTGGTAATGATCTTAGGGGAGAGGGTAGCCGGGCGCTCAGGATCAAGCGCGGGATACACGATGTGTGACGCCAGCATTCCGTGCGTACCAGCCTTGATGGCTTCCGCGAACGGCAGCAGCTCTTCGCGCCCCAGGAGGAGCCGGTCCTTTGTTACGACCGGCAGGTCCAGGTGCGAGTCAACAGGCGTCGCCCCGTGACCCGGAAAGTGCTTTGGAGTGATGAGGACGCCGGCATCCTGCGCTGCCTTGAGGTAGGCGACTCCCATTCTCGCGACCATGGCCGGATCGTCGCCATATGCCCGCACGCCGATGACCGGGTTGTCGATGTTCGTGTTGACGTCGAGCACGGGGGCATGGTTGGTGTTGATCCCAAGTCTGCGCAGTTCCAGCGCCGTGATGCGCCCCACTGTGGCCGCGTCCTCGAGCCTATCGGTAGCCCCGATCGCCATGGCTCCGGGGAAGACCGTGAACCCCTCGACAAGCCGGTTCACCATCCCGCCTTCCTGATCGACGCTGATGATCAGTGGAGGTAACCCCGCCTTGGCGGCGAGTGACTGCAGGTCCGTGGTCAGCGCCCGGACCTGTTGGGTGGACCGGATGTTCTTATCAAAGAGGATGACCGCGCCGATGCGGCCCTCGCGAAGCATCCGTTCGAGTTCCGGGGTGATCTCCGGTCCAGAAAAGTCGACCATGAAGTGCTGGCCGATGAGGTCGGCAGCCTGCGCGATCACAGCGACTCCTTTCCCTTGACGCGGCGCAGGTACTCGTCGCGTTTCAGCGTGCGCATGTGTTCAGCTTCTCTAGGGAGAAATAAAAAACCCGCCCGGGCGCCGGGACCGACAGCGACACGAGCTGGGCGGGGTGAAGGGTCTTAGACGACGGTTCTGCGGCCGGTGGCGAGGTTGTAGATCAGCAGGACCAGCGCGACCACCAGCAGCAGGTGGATCAGACTCCCTCCGACTTGAAAGCCGAAGCCGGCCAGCCAGAGGATGAGCAGGATGAGGAAGATCGTCCAGAGCACAGCGTCCCCTCCTTTCGGTTCGTGGTGTGTCAGTGTGCAGGTTGCTGGACGTTCAGCAGTCTGTAGGCTGCCTTGCACTCGCCGTCCACGTTGACCATGTAATACATCGCCCCATAGCTGTTGCCATCAGCCATCGTCTGCAGCGCATAGAGCGCGCCGGTGAGGCAGGCCTGCATGGCCCGGAGGTCCTGCTGTTGGAGAGTGTTTGCCTCCTCGGCCTGCCGCAGCTGATCCGTGGTTTCCGCGAGCAGCCGCTGGGCTGTGCGCAGTGCTGCCTCAACAGCCTCGGTGCCCATCCGGGCTGCATCGGCCTCATCGCGCAGACGGTCCAGGTCGGCCGTCAGAGATGTAATCAGGGCATCGCGGTCGCGCAGCGCCGCCTCAGACTGTGCGGCTAATGCGTCTATCCGCGAAGCGCGCACGCCTCCCGAGCCCGCGAGGGCTCCGGCGCTCAGCGCCAGGACCGCGCAAAGAATCATCCATCCCGTTAGTGGTCCGCGCATGGTTGAGTCAGGTCATTTTTGCCCTTCTCCGGATGCTCGTAAACGACCGCGTCGGCGCTACAATGGAGCGGATGGAGACCATCTCATCGAGCCGGGTTAAAGCCCAGGCCCAGCTTCTGGGATTCGATCTCGTCGGCATCACCACGGCGGATCCGCTGGGAGAAGACGAACCCCGGTTGGCATCGTGGATCGCCGCGGGGATGCACGGCACGATGGAATACGTCGCCGAACATGCCCCTCGCGCGGCGCGACCGGCAGAGGTCGTAGAGGGAGCGAGGTCTGCCGTCGTCGTCGGGCTGGCCTACCAGTGGGATAACCAGGCGCCGGAGGACGATGCGCTCCGCGGGCGCGTGTCTGCCTATGCGGTGGGGACGGATTACCATCGGGTGATGGAAGAGCGGCTCGCGCATCTGAGCAAGTTTCTGCTGGAGGGCGGCGCAAGGGTGGCCCGGTACTACGTGGACACCGGACCGTTACTGGATCGCGCCCTGGCTCACCGGGCCGGCCTGGGATGGGTCGGAAAGAACACGCTGCTCATCACCAAGACCGGTCAGGGGTCCTATATCTTCATCGGGGAAATTCTCACCGATCTCGTGCTCGAGCCGGACGCGCCGGCCGAAGGCTCCTGCGGCCGCTGCCGTATCTGCCTGGACCAATGCCCGACCGGCGCCATCGTCGCACCGTTCGTCGTGGACGCGAGGCGCTGCATCTCGTATCTCACGATCGAGCTTCGCGGCTCGATTCCTCGAGAGCTGCGGCCGTTGATGGGCACGTGGGTCTTCGGCTGTGACATCTGCCAGGACGTCTGCCCCCACAACACGCTCGTGAAGCGGGGCCTGCACGCCGAGTTCGCGCCGCGCCGCGACGTGCAATTCCCCGACCTGATCGAGCTGCTGCACATCGACGAGCGGACGTATCAGGAGCGTTTTCGTCACAGCGCGGTCAAGCGGGCAAAGCGGCAGGGGCTGCGGCGCAATGCCGCCGTCGCGCTCGGCAACCTGCGCGATGCCCGGGCGGTACCGGCGCTCGCGCGGGCGCTCGGCGACGGGGATCCTCTCGTGCGCGGCCACGCGGCGTGGGCGCTGGGGCAAATCGGCGGGTCCGAGGCGAAGACGGCTCTTGCTGCGCGGATGGCGATGGAGGATGACTCCGAGGTCCTGGCGGAGATTCGGCACGCCCTCGAAGCAGGCGCAGGCCCGGGCGCGGATCAGTGAACGGCGCGGCCCTCACGTTCGATTCGAGGGGTTGCCGGTAACATCTCTCGTTCCAGCAGCGGCTCGAGCCAGCGGTTCAGCCCGTTGAGCACGGCCCGCGCCGCGGCGGCGTACGCATGATCCGTGATTGGAGCCGTGCCGGAGAAGAAGACTTCCCGCTGGCCATCGTGCATCAGCATCGTCACCACGATGATCGGGTGGCGGCCGGTCCGGATCTCAGCGACGGAGTCGAGCGAGAAGAAAAACGCGCTGCCCGCAAACGCCGAGATCCCCCGCAAGGTCGCCTCTGCAACAGCACGCTGCCAGGCGTCCTCAGAGGCCTCGACGTGGGCCGACCCCGTGTGGAGGTCCTCGTTGAAGCTCAGCTTGACCCGGGCCTCCAGGCTCGGACCATCCGTACGAACCTCTACCGATTCGAGTCTCAGTCGAGTCGTCATGGCCTTATCGAATAGCCAAGCACGCGACGTGCCAGCGCCGGGGGCTGTCCGACGCG
This sequence comes from Armatimonadota bacterium, assembly GCA_020028535.1. Lineage (GTDB taxonomy): Bacteria > Sysuimicrobiota > Sysuimicrobiia > Sysuimicrobiales > Kaftiobacteriaceae > Kaftiobacterium. Next base: position 11,584 of record JAIBHM010000084.1, read on the forward strand.
TTATCTGGGCTCCAGTGTGAACTCGATCGTCCCCCGCTGTCCGCTCTGGGCGCGAATCTGATAGTCGATGACATGGACACCCCGGCCGCCGCGCAGCACCGCCGTGGTCCCGTCGATCTGCAGCCAGGTTCCGTTCTCCAGTCGCCACGCCACGCCGGCCGCGCTGGCGGAGACATGTGCGACCAGCGTCCAGGCCGTGTTGCTCTTCACGACCAGCCGGGCGCGATGGGGGGTGGAACCTGGAGTGACGGCAGCGCTGGTTGCGCCCTCCAGCACCTGGGTTGGGGGAACGGAGATCGTTACCAGGGTGGATCCGGTCTGCGCCGCGACGGGCGCAGCCGCCAGGAGTACGAGCAGAACAGCAATGACCGCCTTCATCTTGTCCTCTCCTTCGGTAGCCCGGCTAACTCTGTTTCAGAGTCCCGTGGCTTTGCGTCCCCGCCTCACGACGGGTTTGCCGTTATCGGTATTGAGGACTACCACAAACAACAATCCCCACCTTCGGCAACCCGGCTAACTCCGATTCGGGAGTCCCGTGGCTTTGCGTCCCCGCCTCACGACGGGTTTGCCTTTGTCGCTATGAGGATTACAACCTAACCGTATAGCAATTTCGGTGCCAGGACACTCCTACTTGACTCCCCTAGCCTAATTTCGGGAGTTTAGAAGGGCCTGCTACCTATGATATCGGCTCTTCGCCCGGCTGACTTGAGCCCCGGGGGGCGGGCATCCTTGACGCCTGTTTGCGCCCGGCGGTATGGTGGGGGGTGCCATGGCGATTATCGACAGCCACCTCCACCTGATTACCGCCGGGATGCTCCGGCGCCAGCGCGAGCGGATGCCTTCTTATAGAAAGAAGGCCGCAGACGCCGCCCGGATCCGCGGGAAGACTTTAGAAGAGCGCGTGAAAGAACTGGAGTCCCTGACCCTTGAGGATCACGCCAAGTCCTGGTTGGACGCATTCGATACGGCGGGGGTGGAGGCGGGGGGCTTCATCGCGGTCGGGGAAGGCAACGAGGATCTCGGGCAGTTTGTCGCCTTGAACCCAAAGCGCCTCATCGGCTGGGGGTCTCTGTCAGACCCCAGGCACCCGGACGCGTGGAGGACCGTGTCCCGCTTCCGCAGCCTGGGCCTCAGCGGTCTGAAGCTCTATCCGCCTATCCAGCGCTTCCTCCCCAATGACCGCGCCCTCTATCCCATCTACGAAGCGGCTGCCGAAGCCGGTCTTCCGATCCTGTTTCACTTCGGGATCACCGTGGGCATGTTCTACGATCTCAGCTTCGCGAGCCCGCTGCCGCTCTCAGCCCCGGTAAAGGAATTTCCGGAGGTCACCTTTCTCATCGCGCACTTCGGCGCGGGGTTCTTCCGGGAGACGCTTTTCCTGGCCTACCACACAGAGAACGTGTGCGTGGACACCTCGGGGACCAACAACTGGCGCGACTACTACCCAGGGCAACCCCCCCTGGAGCAGATCTTCCGCGACGCGGTGCGTGCCTTCGGCGCCAAACGCATCCTGTTTGGGACCGACTCCACGGCGTTCGGCGGCTACCGCCATCACATCCTCAAGGAGCAGGTGGAGATCCTCAACCGGATCGAGCTGAGCGACGAGGACAGGGACGCGATCCTGGCCGGCAACGCGCGGCGCGTGCTCGGCCTGGCGGTAAACCCTGAGGGCACGCCACGCCTCTAATCAGATGGTGAAACTGCTTCTCGCGGTGCTCGCCCTCGCCGTGCTGGCCGTGGCTGCTTCGGCGGCCGACGTGACTGAAGTGCCTTCAGGCGTCAGCACAGAAGCGGTCAAGGCATTCAAGCGCGGGCTGGAGTTCCACGCGGCGAAACAGTGGCCGCAGGCGATCAAGGAGTACGAACGGGCGGTCGCGCTGGGCGGGCGCTTCCCTGAAGCGTTCAACAACCTCGCCTATTGCCTGCGGAAGACAGGACAGATCGAGAAGGCGATCGAGCTGTACAAGGTCGCTCTGCAGCTGCGTCCGACGTTCGCGCAGGCACACGATTACCTGGCGCGGGCATATCTCGCCAAGGGCGACCGCGCGGCCGCACTCCGGGAATATGAGATCGTGCGCCGCCTCGACCGCAAGCTG
>JAIBHM010000085.1 GCA_020028535.1 Armatimonadota bacterium
CCATCTCCAGTTCGGTGCCGACCGCGGCGCGCATCGCTTCGTCGAGATCGACCGTGCTGGCGTAATGGCGTGAGATGGCGGCCATGATGTCGGCCTCAGCGGCTACGACCGGCTCGATCTCCAGGCCCGTGACGAGGCGCACGTCGTCGAGCGCCACCACGTTCAGCGGGTCGGCGATCGCCATCTTCATGCGCTTCCTGGTCTTCTCGATCGCCAGGACTTTGTGGCGATGGGCGATGTGTTGTGGGATGGCCCTCACCACGTCGGGGTTGATCTCGACCGTGCTGAGGTCAACCCAGGCCAGGCCCCACTGCGTGGCCAGGGCCTTGGCCAGCTGCTGCTCGGTGACGGCGCCGAGCTCGACGAGAATCCGGCCAAGGTGCCCGCCGCTGCGGTGCTGCATCTGGATGGCCTTCTCCAGCTGCTCGCGCGGAACGACTCCCTCCTCAAGGAGGATCTGGCCAAGTGATTCCGTGCGCGCCCGGACGCCGCGCTTCTGACCGGCCTCGGATTTCTCCGGTTTTGAAGGAACCGCGGGCCGCCCAACCGGCCTTGCGAATGGAGTCCCCCGGGCCGGAGGTGTAGGCTTCTCATCGCTCTTCGGCTTCGGACGGTCGTTAGCGGTCGGCTCTTCTGCCGGTTTCGCCGGCTTTGCCGGCATCGCGGGCTGCGGGGGCGCCCCTTGTGGTTTGCCGGGATGGGGCGGATGGGGCAGACCACCGGGCTTTGTTGGTTGAGCCGGAGGGGGCTTTGGTGTGGCGGGAGCTCCGGGGGCTGCGGCTGACGGAGTGGCCGGGGTCCGGCTGTCCCTGCGCGGCGCCGTCGGCGTATTGAGGATGGGAAATTCGTCGGCGGCCTCGCCGGTGGACTCTTCAGCCTGCTGCTCCTCAACCGGAGGCTCCACAACCGAGGAGCCGGAACCGTCATGGGACCGCGGCCCACCCTGGACGTGGGGCCTGGGGACCTGCGGCCGCGCAACCGGAGGTTCGGCGACCGATGACTGTGGCGCCTCGGTCAGGATCCGGTCGATGCGCGCCTGCACCTTGGCGGCTTCACGAAGCTTGCCGATACGGATATAGACGTCGCGCAAGGCGCTGTGCACGTCGGAGTCGTCGGACGAGAGCTCGATCGCCTTCTCATACGCGGCGGCCGCTTTGTCCCAGCGGTCCCGCGAGCCGTGCATCTCCGCCAGCGCCACGAAGACCATCACCGCGGCGCGCGGCAGCCCGCGCTGCACGTACAGCGACGCCAGCCTCGCGTAGGCCACCGCGTCCTGCGGCGCCAGCTCGAGAACCTTCTTGTATGCGCCGATCGCGTCGTCGAACTGCCCGCGCGCTTCCAGCGTGCGCGCATGGTAGAAGACCACCGCCCGCTCAAGGGTGGTGTCGTGGGCGGGGATCTTCAGCTGCTGCTTGTATTCAGCCAGTTCCACCATCAACGAACCCGTTTGAGTTCCGTCATCCCGAGCCGCATGGGGCGCATCCACGGGACTGCACCAACTCTACAGAAGATGGTCCGGGCCGATTCACCCGGACGTCGTTACAACTGGTTGGCCACCGCCGTTCGGATCTTCTTCATCTCAATACGCAGGCGTCCAAGATTCACGTTCTGGTTCCCCACGACCGCGAGGACCGCGTCCGGTCCTGCCGGCGACACGGCGACCGGCCCCTGATCGAACTCGATCAGGACGGTCCCCAGGTCACCCAGGTGGAGCTCCCCGCCCATGGCCTCGGAGGTGCCCAGGCTGCTGGCGGCAATGGCGCCGATCGAATCGGCCTCGATGCTGTCATTGCTGACGGCCTCGATGACGAATCCATCGCGGCCCACTACCAGGGCGGCGGTCACCCCGTCGATGCGGAGCAACCCCTCGAGAATTCCCTTCAGGCCGCCCGCCGCCGTCTCCATCTCCTCAATCTCCTGGATCTCCGGGATCTCCTGGAGCTCCTTCACATGCGTCTCCTAAATCACACCCGCGTTCAGCACCGAGGCGATCTCCGGCATGAACCGCCGCAGCTGCAGGCGCGCCTTGCCCACGTTGCCTCTGGGGTTGATGACAATCCCCACATAGTAGTCCTGGCCGGCCATCGCCAGGAGGATGATGTAGCGCTCGGCTACCAGCATGATGTGGTCGATCGGCCCGCCGTCGAGCTTCTGGCACATGTACTCCATGACTTTGCTCGCCACGGCGCCCTCCTGGGCGATCTCCTCCACGGAGAAATTCTGATCGACGCGCATCGACTCGATGGTGGCGCCGTCCATGCCGACAATCGCGGCGCCGACGACTCCCTCGATGCCGCCCACCAGACTCCGCAGCAGCTCTTTTATGTTGGTTGTTGGCATATCTCTACACCTCGCACTATCTCTGCGAGCTGGAGGCGAAGCAATGCCCTACCTCAAGGCGATTGCTTCGGCGCGTCGCGCCTCGCAATGACATAGGTCGGGAACTCGCCTACTCCCCGTGCGCCGCCGACTCCGCTTCCAGCAGCAGCCGCACGCCCTGAAGCCGCAGCCCTTCCTCGTCGATGAGGTGCTTGATCCTGCGGATGAGATCCAGGTCGCGCTGGCTGAAGAGCCGGTGTCCGCCCCGTGTCCGCGCGGGCCGGAGGAGGCCGTACTGGCTCTCCCAGGCCCTGATCCGCCGTGCGTCCACGCCGGTGAGGCGGGCCACGGTGCGGATCGGGTAGATCGGCAGATCGCTTGCCGCCGGTGCCTCTGTCGTCTTCACTGCCATCCTCCCCTTGCCCGCATTAGACGGCCTCGGGCCGCATCGTCTCTCGCAGCCGCTTCAGAGCCGAATGCATCACCCGCGAGACGTGCTTCTGCGAGATGCCGAGCTTGTACGCCGCTTCCGTCTGAGTCAAGTCCAGGTAGAACAGGTAGTAGATCACCTTGCGCTGCAACCCCGACAGCCGCTCCACCGCGTCCGCGATGAGTACCTGCTCCTCGTGGGGCATGCTCATCGAGGCCTGCTTGGTCGTGATGCGGTCCCGCTGTGCGATCGGCGCGCCGTCGTCACCCTCCCGCTCCTCGTCCAGCGAGAGGAACCGCAGCGACTCTCGGGCGTGCAGCACTTCGTGCACGTCGCGCTCCTCCAGTTCCACCGCGCGCGCGATCTCCACGATCTTGGGAGCGCGGCCCTTGCGCTGCGTGAGCTCGGTGATGGCGCGGCTGACGCGATGGTCCATCTCGTACAGCCAGCGCGGGCGCCGGACCGTGGTGCCCTGGTCACGCAGGTAGTGGCGGATCTCGCCCGCGATGAGGTGGCGCGCATAGGTCTCGAACTTCACGCTGCGCGCCGGGTCAAAGTTGGTGACCGCGTTCATGAGGCCGATGTACCCGATCTGATGAAGGTCCTCCAGGGGGATGCCCGACCGGCTGTAACGCCGCGCCACCTGGTGAACCAGGGGCATGTACAGACACGTCAGGCGTGCGTGAACGTCTGGGTCACGCGTGCTGCGGTATTCCCGGAAGAGCGCCTCCGGCGAACCCGAGGAGGGTTCTGCCGCCCGCCCCACCGTACGGCTGCGTGCCATACCCAAAGGCCCCCCTTCATGGAGGACCCACGAAGGAGGGCCAAAAAAAACGCCCCATTCGGCAGCCCGGCCAGCCCTCCAGATGTCCCGGATGGCTCCGAAGCTTTGCGCCCCCAGGTTGCCCTGGGTTTGCCCTTTCGTGGGACCGTGCTATGAAATTCTATCGAACTTCGCTCTTGCCCCGCGCTAGTTCGACAGCCTTACCGAGATTCCTTCTTTGTTCTTGTTATCCTACCACGTCCACGCCGCTTTGGGCGGCGAATCTGTGGAAGATTGACAGCAATTTCGATGCCAGCCCGATTGCACCGGCGAGAAGACTTCAGGTCCCGGACAGGTGCCGGTAGAGCGCCATCACGTTGACCACGTACCACTGCGTTTCATTATATGGAGGGATGCCGCCGTACCGCGTGACGGCGCCCCGTCCGGCGTTGTACGCAGCCAGCGCCAACGCCTCGTTGTCCCCAAACCGGTCCAGCTGTCCGCGCAGGTAGCGCACCGTGCCGTAGATGTTGGCCACCGGATCCGCGGGGTTGACCCCGAGCACGCGCGCGGTGTCCGGCATCAACTGCCCGAGCCCGTACGCGCCGGCGTAGGACCGCGCGGTGATCTGGAAGCCGGATTCCACCGCGATGAGCGCCATGACCAGCCGGGGATCCACGTTGTACCGGTGCGAGAAGTACAGCACGCTGCGCACGATCGCGTCCACCTGCTCCGGCGACAGCGCCGGATTATACCAGCGCGCGACGTAGGCATAGCGCTCGGGTTCTGCCCCTTCATCCAGCACCGGGGTCGCCCGGCCGCGGATCGTGCGGATCCACTGCCGGGCGATCTGTGCCGTCTGCGCCCGCGGGCTCCTTGCCGCCTGCCCCAGGGCGCGCTCCGCATCCGTGTACCGGCCGAGCCTGGCATACGAGGCGCCCAGCCACAGCATGATCTCGGCCGACGGGCGAATCTCCGCCGCGCGGGCAAATGCCTGCGCCGCATGGTCGCTGTATCCCATCTGATAGTAGGATGCGCCGAGCCAGACCCAGGCGTTGGCGTCGCGCGGGGACGACGCGAGATACGCGCGCAATGCCGCGATGGCGTCGGCATGGCGACCGCTGAGGTGCGCGTCCCGTGCCGCGGCGAACGACGTTGCGGCACTGGCGGGAGGGGCAGCGCAGACGATCAGCGCGCCGGCCAGGACCGCGACGAGGAGATGGGAAGAAGCGCGGGGATGCCGCTCGGGGGGCGTGTGCATGGGCGGAACCACAACTTCGCTATGCCCGATCAGGACCCTGCGTTAGTCGGCGCGTACCCGCGGCAGCACCTTCGCTCTGACGAGCCGCTCGATGCGCCGGATCACCCGCGTGGTCGCGAACTCCCGCACAGAAAGGGGCTCGACCAGGATCGTGTGCACGCCGAGCAGATTCCCCCCCAGGACGTCGGTGAACAGCTGATCGCCGATGAGCGCCGTCTCGCGCGCGCGGGTGCCCATCAGCGCCATCGCCCGGAGGAACCCGAACGGCATCGGCTTGAGGGCCCAGCCCACGACCGGGAGGCTCAGGATGTCCCCGACCTGAGCGACCCAGGCGCTCGAGTTGTTGGAGACGATGCACCCCCGGAGCCCGGCCGCGCGGACGCGGTGGACCCATTCCCGCACAAAAGATGGCGGCGCGGCCTCCCCCCACGGCACGATCGTGTTATCGAGGTCGAGGATGATCCCGCGGATGCCTCCGCCCAGCAGCACCGCGGGGTCAAGGTCGGCGACGGACGCAACCGCGCGATCCGGTGTAAACAGGGACAGGATCACGGGCCCCGGAGGCGCCGGACGGCGGCAAGATGCGCGGTGAGCGTTGTGTTGAAGACGTGCGACCCGTCCGCCCGCGCGACGTAGAAGAGATAATCGGTCTTCGCTGGAGAGAGCGCGGCCGTGATGGCTCCGATGCCCGGGTTCGCGATGGGGCCCGGGGGGAGTCCGGCATGCAGATAGGTATTATAGGGAGACGTCACCTTCAAGTCTTCATACGTCACGATGGACTTGTGGCGGCCGAGCGCGTAGAGGACCGTCGCGTCCACTTCCAGCCGCCATCCGCGCTTCAAACGATTGTACATCACGCCGGCGATCAACGGGCGCTCGGCGGGCACCTGCGCCTCGCGCTCGATCATCGACGCCACGGTGATGATCTCGTGGAGAGACCGGCCCCCACCGAGCAGACGCCATGACGGGACAACGACCTCGCCGAACCGCTGGAGGAACGCGCCGATCACTTCCCGTTCGTCCACGAACCGCGGCAGGTGATAGGTGTCGGGGAAGAGATACCCTTCCAGTGATCCGCCCGGCACATTGCGCAGGAATTCGTACGGATAGCGGCCCGCCCCGGATCGCACGATCTCGCGGAGCGCCCCCGCATCGCCGAGGCCCTTCCCCGCCAGAGCGTCCACGATCTGCAGCGCGGTGTATCCTTCGGGGACTGTGACCGGGTGGAGCACGACGTCGCCGCTGGCGATTTTCTCGACAATGTCGAGCAGGGGCATGGCCGGCGAGACTCGATACTCGCCCTGATGCAGCGAACGAGTGACCCCGCGCAGCCGCGCGGCATACGCAAAGTGAGAGGCGGAGCGTATGACGCCCGAGGCTTCCAGCCGGCGGCCGACCTCCGGCGTCGTCGCCCCGTACGGGATCACGACGATCGTAGGCTGGGCGCGCGCGTCCACCGGCGAGATGAAATACGCGAACCCAGCAGCCGCCGCGCCGACGAGCAGCACAATTGCTGCCGCGATCCAGAGGAGAGTCCTCAATTCACCTCGCGGTCGGGTGAGGAGTCGACGGTCAGGTCATCGTACTCGTCAAGCTCCCGCAGCGCATCGACGACCCGGTCGAATTCCTCGTCGTCTCCTACCGGGGTCAGCGTTTCGCCTTCAACGCGGAAGAGCACGGCGCCCTCGTCTTCGTCCTCCGGCTGCAGCACGGCGTAGCGTTGGGAGGCGACCTCGATCACCTCGACCAGTGTGAACTCGTGGCTTTTTCCTTCGTCATCCAGCAGCGTAATGGATTCTCCGCGCTGAGTCACGGCGCACCCCTACTCCGTTCTTCCCGCCGCGTGCTGCCTGTCCAGATACGTCTGCAGGAACAGCGCCGCGGCCACTGCGTCACGCCGCTTGCGGCGCTTCTCGCGCCGCACGTCCTGGGCCACCAGTGCCCGTTCCGCCTCCGCGGTAGACAGCCGCTCGTCCGCCATGACGACCGGCACGTCGAGAACGCCACGCAGGCGCTGGGCGAATGCCTTCGCCTGCCGTGCGGCGTCGCCTTCCGTGCCGTCCATCCGCAGCGGTAGACCCACCACGACCCGCTCGATCTGATACTCCTGAGCAAGCCGCCGGACCTCAGATGCGACCGGACGCCACCCGGTGCGGGGAATCACTACAAGGCCCTGCGCGATCGTCCCGGTCGGATCGGAGACCGCCACGCCGATGCGGTGGGACCCGACGTCAATACCGAGCACTCTCATGCCAGCCTCTTGATCTTAATGCGAAGGTACTCAGGGTCACGGCCGCGCTCGATAAGATCCGAGACGCGAGAGGGATCCTTAAGACCTCCCTGAGCAAAGTCTTCCCGTCCGCCTCCACTGCCCCCGAACTCTTGCGTGAGGTCCTGGACCAAGTCACCCACGTTGACTTTTGGAGCAAGGTCGTCGTGGCGTGTCCGGGTGGCGACAACCTGCCCACTAGAGTCTGAGGCCAGGAAAACAATACCCGGCTTGTGGTCTCTGTCGAGATCATCCCGTACGTAGTCTGCGAGTGCGCGCAGGGTTTGAGCGTTGTCGACGTTCACCTTCTCGAAGATGAAGCGAATCCCTGACACGTCAATCGCGTCTCGCTTCGCTTGCTTCACTATCTCGTCCCGAACCTCGGACAGCGCCACGCCGCTCTTCGCCCGTCGCTCAACCTCTTTCACTTGCTCACTTAAACGACGGACCCGGTCAGGGATCTCCTCAGGTTTGACGCGAAACTGCTCGGCAACCGC
>JAIBHM010000086.1 GCA_020028535.1 Armatimonadota bacterium
CCCAGCACGTACATGAACTTGGTCCAATCCCACTGCGCGTTAAGCCGAATTCTCCCTCGACTACCGGAGCTGATGCTTTCCATGAGGGCGGAGAGTTCAATGTGGCTCATGCCAAGGTCTTTACCGATTCTGCGAAGCTCTGCGGGGGTGAAGCAGCGCTTCCGCCGACTGTCGCTCATTCGTGGATAGCACAGGTTCAGCGCCGATGCTGCGGCCCGCAACGTTCCGTACTTCGCGCGGAGCCGGTCCTCCACGCTCTGATCGCGAAGGTGCACGTAGGCGTGGAACTCTCCCAAGAGGTCGAGTATGGTGGGCTGTGATCCCGCGACGGGGAACCACTTGGTCGCGTAGATCGCCTGGCCGGGATCGAGATTTGAAGCCGGAACCATCGTTGGACCTTCCATGGTATCAACGAGTACTTTGTGATCGGGGGTCAGTGAAAACTCGGTCCCGCTTGCGGTGCGGATCTTCAACATCCGGCCCCGGTAGCGCAGCTTCTGCACGTCACTGATGCGGGAAGCCGTTGGAGCCATCGCCTCCCATGAGAGGATCGGCGGAAGTTCGTTTTTGCGTCGCGTTCCCGAGAGGACTTCATCTACCACATCTCCGATGCGCGCCACCGTTCCATCTGCAAAGAGGACCTCTGTTTCTGGGAGGAAGCAATACGACGTCATATCCGTGAGAATGACCAGCACCTGCATGTCGAGTTCGAACGCAAGGTACTCGGCCGCGGTGAGCGCGACCCGCGGCGTAATGAGCCGCTCGATCGCCGGGTCATCGGCCAGATTGAGGAAGACAACCGAGCGCGCCAGTGCGCCCGTAGACTCAAACTGATCGATGAAGAAGGCGGCCTCGCGCTGGGTGATCCCCATGGCGGCAAATACGACCGAGAAGGCCTCTGCTTCACCCAGGACCTTGGCCTGGCGGGCGATCTGCGCGGCGATCTCGTTGTGCGGCAGCCCAGAGCCGCTAAAGATGGGGAGCTTCTGGCCGCGGACCAGCGTGTTCAGCCCGTCAATGGAGGAGATACCCGTCTGGATAAACTCCTGCGGCCGCTGGCGTGCGACGGGGTTGATCGGTGCGCCGATAATGGGCAACCGCTTCTCGGGGATGATGGGGGGCAGACCGTCAATCGGATCGCCTAGACCGCTGAAGCGGCGGCCGACGATCTCCCGCGAGACGCCAAGGCGCGCGACGTCCTCGCGCAGGCTGATGCTGGTCTTGGCGAGATCGAGGCCCCGCGTCTCTTCGAACACCTGAATGACGGCGTTGCGCTCGGAGACTTCGATCACCTGGCCGCCGCGGACGGTGTCGTCAGGCAGGTGGATGTTCACGATCGCGCCGTAAGAGAGATCGCTCGCCCCCTCTAAGAAAATCAGCGGACCTGAGATGTATGAGATCGACTGGTAGCGTTTCGTCGTAAGCTGCATCGCTACTCCTCACCTCCGGCCACCGCCGGCTCGGCCGGTTTGACACCAAACGCCTCCGGCAGACGCTTGAACCAGTCCTGAATGTATGTCTCGAACTGGTCTTTCGGTGTCTCCTTCATGCGCGCAATCTCCTCGATCTGTTTCAGGTTCAGGATCTCATCGAGGAGCATGCCGCGCTTCAGCGCGGCGCTGGCTTCGTCGTAAAATCGGATGATCGCCTTCAGGATCCCGTAGGACTTCATCAGCGGGCAGTCAGAGTCGACGTCGCTATACGCGCTCTGCTGGAGGAAGTCTTCGCGCAGCATCTTGCCGGCCTCGATGATCAAGCGCTGGTCGTCCTGCAGCGCATCTGGACCGACCAACTGCACGATCTCCTGCAGCTCCGCTTCCCGCTGCAACAATGTTGACGCGCGCTCGCGAAGCTCCTGAAAATCGGCCGGCATGTTCTCCCGGTACCAGGGCTGGAACAGCTCAATGTACAGACTGTAGGAACGAAGCCAGTTGATCGAGGGAAAGTGCCGGCGGCTGGCCAGGCGGTCGTCGAGCGCCCAGAAGGTCCCGACGACACGCAGGGTCGACTGGGTCACAGGCTCGCTGAAGTCCCCCCCTGGCGGCGAGACGGCGCCGACGACGGTGATCGAACCGTTGCGCTCGGGCCGCCCGATGCAGACCACGCGACCCGACCGCTCGTAGAATGCGGCCAGACGGCTGCTGAGGTAGGGAGGATAGCCTTCCTCGGCCGGCATTTCCTCCAGCCGCGAGGAAATCTCGCGCATTGCCTCTGCCCACCGGCTCGTGGAGTCGGCCATGACCGCAACCTTCAACCCCTGATCCCGCCAGTACTCGGCCAGGGTGATGCCCGTGTAGACGGAGGCCTCACGCGCGGCCACCGGCATGTTGCTCGTGTTGGCGATGATCATCGTGCGCTCCATCAATGGGCGCCCGGTGCGGGGGTCGATCAGCTCGGGGAACTCCTCAAGCACTTCCGTCATCTCATTGCCGCGCTCACCGCAGCCGACATAGATGATGACGTCGGCGTCGCCCCACTTGGCCAACGTCTGCTGCATGACGGTCTTCCCGGCGCCGAACGGCCCAGGGATCGCCGCCGTCCCACCCATCGCCACAGGGAACAACACGTCGATGATCCGCTGCCCCGTGATGAACGGCTCGCGGGGCTCCAACCGCTCCTTCACCGGACGCGGCTGACGAACAGGCCAGTGGTGCATCATCTGCAGCTCAGTTCCGTCCTTCAGCCGGCAGATCGTCTCCGTGACGGTGAACTCGCCCTGACGTATGTCTGCGATCTCCCCTCCCGCCGCGTTTGGAGGGACGGCGATCTTGTGTTTGAACCCGAACTCCTGCACCCATCCAAGCTCATCGCCCGGCATAACACGGTCATTGGCCTTGGCAGTCGGCGTAAATGCCCACTTCTTGTCGCGGTCGATCGCTTGGACGATGACGCCGCGGGCAATAAAATCGCCGGTCTGCTTCCGGACGGCTTCGAGCGGCCGGAGGATACCGTCGAAGACACCCGTCAGGAGCCCCGGGCCCAGCTCGACCGTCAGGGGGTTGCCGGTGCTCTCGACCGGCTCGCCCACGTACAACCCTGAAGTGTCCTCGTACACCTGGACGAACACGGTTTGACCGTCCAGGCGGATGATTTCCCCAAGGAGCCCTTCTTTGCCGACACGCACCACGTCGTACATCCGCGCTCCAACCATCTCCTTGGCGATGACCGTGGGGCCGGAGATCTTGATGATGGAACCCTTGATGGCCATGGCTGCCTCCTACCTCAACTTCACGTAGAATCCGATGTGCTCTTTCACCAGACGCGCAATGTACGCCTCGCCACTCTCGAGTTGGGTTCGCGACGCGGGGAAAGGCACGATGATCGGCAGTTCGCGACCGCGCAGCATCCGGCTGCGGTCGTCATCGGTCCCCTGTAGGAGATCCTCATTGACCGCCACGAGGCCGTAGTCCAGGGGCAACAGCGAGCGCAGCTGCTCCAGGGCTGCCTGCGGTGAGGCCGCCTCGCGCACCTCGACTCCCGCCAGGCGGAAGCCCGTCGCGGTCTCGGGATCGGTGATGACCACCATCCTATACACCGATCATCTCCCTCCTCACCCGCTCGCGGGGAATCCCGAGCCCTTTGCTGCGGGCAATGAGCCGAAGGTTCTTCACCTCGTTGTACTTGAGCGCCAGATACCCGATCACGACGTCGATCGACAGCGGATCGCCGAGGTACAGGGCGGTTTGCGCGCGGATCATCGTCAGGTCCAGCTGATGCTCGAACTCCGTGAGGTCCTCCGGAAAGGATTTCACCGGAAACCCCCGCACGCGCAGGCCCTGCAGCCCTTGTTCAGCCCGCTCGCGATTGGCCACCAGAAGAAACAAATCCTCGCTGACAATCGCCCCTCCAGGGACGAAAAAGCGCGCTTTCTCATCCCGGGAGAGGCGCTCCTCTCGCTGCAGCTTCAACGCGGTCTTTACGTTGGCCGCGTCGATCTCGGCCTGGAGCAGGGCGCGGACAACTTGCTCACTTCCTCCGCTCCCGGAGGCTACGCGCAACCCATGTTCGGCATAAGCGCGCTCCAGCTGCAGCTCCATCGCGAAGGGATCTTTTGTAGCCACATACGTCTTGAGGCCCCGCGCCAGGGCGGGCGCGAACGGATGGTCCAAACCGCTAAACGCGCCCACCACGTGGGCGATATCGGGCTGCGAAGCGAGCTCCCTGAGCGCCGCCTCGCCGAGGCTGCCCGCGGGGATCAGGCTCGAGGCGATATCATCCTGGTGCACGCCGCTGTGCTTGCCCCGCAGGATGATGCGGAGATTGATGAGGTCCCACCGCATCAGCACGACCTCGATCAGCGCCCGCGGCTTACCGTCGGCGAATGAAAGCACTTTGGTCGTCGTGTTGTAAAAGTTGCGGGCGAGCGCCACGTCCACCGCCTGCAGGGTAGCGTAGCGGGAAAGCGCCTCTTGAAGATCATGGCCGTACGGAGTGTTGTTCAGCGCCTGGATGAATGCGTCCAGCGTTGGAACCGCGAGAAGCTCTTCCATCCGTCCCGGGTCGAGGAGGCGGCTCTTCATCGCCCGGACGCGCGCATTGATATACGGAAAGTCAGGCACCTAGGAACCCCACAGGAGCGCGGCGACCTCAGAGGCCACCACCGGCCTGACGCGCTCGAGCCGCGACAGCAAAGTATTCTCCACGACGAACCGCCGGTCGGCCGTGGCGACCCGCGCGCCCCCGCTCGCGTCTTCCGCCGTGGTGACCTCCGCGTCCAGACCGAGATCGCGCACCGCCTGCTTCGCCAGCTCGCGGTCATCGGGATGGACTTCAACCACAATCCGTCCGTTCAGGCCTGAAGCGGCTTCGCGGATCATGGCCCGCAGCGCGGCGGCGTAGCGCCCTTTTTCCTGCTGCACTTTCCGCAGCTGCTCTTCGGCGCGCCTGAAGACCTCCGCCATCACCTGATCCTTGGCCTGCAACACTTGAGCCGCCGCCCGCACCTGGGCTGTGCTGTGGGCTCTAGCCAGCGCCGCGCGACGGTCCGCTTCCACGCGGGCGCGCTGGCTGTCCAGCTCGGCCGCAGCGGCTTTGCGAGCCTCCTCGAGAATCCCCTCGGCCTGCGCCCGGGCGTCGCTGAGGATCCGCTCGATCTCCGCCGCAGACTCCTTCTCCAGGATGGCGACCAGCTCAGAGCTCACGTGCGCTGCCCTTAGATCTTGCCGATGATGAAGAATGCCACGAGGAATCCGAGGATGATCATAGTTTCAGGCAGCGCGAGGAACACGAGCATGAGGCCGCTGATCTCCGGCCGCTCTGCAATCGCTCCGGCCGCCGCCGCACCGATGCGCGACTGTGCCCACGCCGTCCCGATGGCACCGAGCCCAACACTCAACGCCGCGGCCAGACCAAGGAGACCCGCATTAGAGCCGCCACCGGCAGCCGGGGCAGTTTCTTCAGGCGCCGCAAGTACCGCGCCGGCCGCCATGAGCGTGACGACCAACCCTCCAAGCATAACGAGCACCGCTCTCTTCAACCAACTCACCTCCCCGCGTGGAGTTCCACCTTCATCGTACCGAAGGGCATGTGAAGCCTGAGTCAAGGAACGTCAACCTCACCAGACCTATGGAACGGCTGATAGCGGCGCCCCGTTTCCTCATGAAATTTGAATTTCGTGAAGAACTCCACCCAGTGCAGACGCGCAGGCTGGATGATGTGCCCGAAGATGGTGAACATCAAAAAGATCGCCTGCGCCAATGCGGCGACAATGATCCCAACCACGATGCCGAGGCCACCCGCCTGCGCCCCCAGTTGATTGGCCGCCAGCGCCAGGGCTGCGGCTGCGAGGCCGAATGCCATGAGTCGCGCGTGCGAGAGGATGTGCCCGAACGCCGCGGTACTCTCCAGCAGCCACAGAAACCGCTTGATGATGTCACGGTCTGCCACGAGTGAGATCCCCGCAACGACGACTGCGCCGATGAAGCAATAGAGACCGACCGGTCCCAGACCGGCCGGGAGCATCTCTCCCTGCGCCCCCAGGAAGAGCAGCAACCCTCCGGTCCCCAGCATGATCACGGCCGATTCAAAGACCCCGGCGAGATGGCGGTGCCGCAACGCCTCGATGAAGTGGATGATGAGTCCGAGAAAGATCATAAAAATACCCGCGGCGATGATAAGCGTGAAGTACCGGGTCTGATTCTGCTCGGCGAGCCGGTTGAACAATGGGGCGATCGGCCAATGGTACCGGTGCGCCAGCAATTCCAGCACATTGCCGAAGAGCTCCAGGTACACGACGCCAAAGATGATGACCCAGATCGCGCAGACACGAAACAGGAAGGACAGATCGGCCAGCAGTTGCGGCTGGAAGTGCAGGTTGAGAAAATTGACGACGAGAGGTTTGCCGGCCCGGGCGCGCTGCCGGAGCGCCCATCCCGCCCAGAACATGAGCAACCCGTACCCGATATCCCCGATGACGAGCCCAACAAAAAATGGGAACGTGATCGCCATGACGGGGCTCGGATCCCAGGCACCGTAGCGCGGAGGTTGAAAAAGCGCGAGAAGCCGCTGGATCGGCCGGACGAGCGGCGGATTATCCAGCATCACCGGCACGCGGCCGGGGTCGTCGTGCGGATCCACCGGCTGATCGTGGACGACGGTTTCGCCGCCAAATCGCTCGCGGAGGCGCGCGCGGATTTCCCGCACCGCACGCGTCGGCGCCCAGCCGTGCAGGATGAACGTGTAGTGGGATTGCGCCATCTCGGGGACCACTTTCATCCTCGCCAGTTCATCTGCGAGTACCGTCCTGGCGGCGGCCAGCCAGGGGCGGTCCGCCCTGGCGATCTCCGCGAGGTCCCGGTCGATGCGCTGGATCTCGGCCGGGATCTCCCGCTTGCGCCGTTCCATCAGTGCCAGGGTGTCCGCGGGCTGAGCCTGTGCGAACCGTCCCGGCAAATGCAGCTCGCTGATGCCCATCCGCGAGAGGACCGGGCGTACGAGATCGGCGTCGTGTTTGCGGAAGGCGATCACGACGCCGATGCGGTTCTCATCGACGATCCGGCTCGCGACTTCCACGCGGCCGTCCGTGGCCCGCACGAGCTCGTTGCGGATCGGCGTGACCGCCGTGAGATCTTTGGTGTTGAGCAGAAATCCGACCGACTCCAGGGTCTTGCTTTCCGCGAGCGCGTTGAGCAGGGGGGATAGCGCTCGTACAGCGCCTTCGTAGGAATCAATCAGCGACCGCTCTTCCTCAAGCTCCAGGCGGGTCTTCGTCAGCTCGCGCACGCGGCGCTCGATCTCAGCCGCCCGCGCATCGATCTCGTCCACGGTCAACGCGGCGAGGTCGGCCGGGGCCGCTCCGGCCGCGCCCGGCGGGAGCAGCGTTAGCACACCTTCGATACGCGCCAGGGTGCGCTCGAGCATCTGTACACGATTCCGCTCTTCTTCAGAGAGTTGCAGCGGGGTGACGGGGGCCTCTTCGGACTCGATGTGGTCGATATGCAGGACGCCGATGCGCTGGACTTCCTCGATCACCTGCCCGAGGAGGCGCTTCGGCCCGAGAACCATGAGCCGGGACATCTCAACGATCATGACCGCA
>JAIBHM010000087.1 GCA_020028535.1 Armatimonadota bacterium
TGCGCGCCTGATAATACTCAAGTGCGATCTGGTCCGAGAAGGTCGCCACGGCATCAGGCCCATCGGTGAGCGTGGTTAGGCGGGCGTCGCTGAAGAGCCCGGCGAGCGCTTGACCGCCGAGGTATCCCGCAATGTACGAGTACAGGCCCCGCTGTTGCTCGGCCCACCGCGGGCCAAATACCCGCCCATCGGCCTCGAGCGCCTCCACCAGCGGCCGGCCCTGGCTGTGTGACGGAATGGGGATGCCCAGCAGGACCGCGACGGTCGGTGCGACCTCAACCTGGCGCACGTCACCCCCTTGGACCCCACGCCGGATCCCTGCCCCGGCCAGAACGAGCGGTACCTGCTTGACGACCGGTTCCCACCCGCCGTGCCCTCCACGATCGATGTGGCCGTGATCCGACGTTACGATGACGGTAGTGGTGCCGAGATCTACGGCCGTAAGCAGCGATGCCAGAAGCGTGTCGACGCGGCGCACGGATTCAGCGTATTCCGGGCTGGCCCCACCGAAACCGTGGCCGAGCAGGTCGACGCTCGGGAAATGGACGAGAATGAGTTGCAGATCCTGCTTGAGGAGGCCGAGCGCACCCGCGGCCACCGTATCGCTCGTGCGATACAGTGGATCGATCTGGGTGTACGTGGGCGGATCGCTGACCAGAACTCGCGCGTCGAGGGAGCCGGGAAAGAGCTTCCCCCATCCGGAATGGCCCGCCACTCCCGTCCGGAATCCCGCGCGCTTGGCCGCCGCGAAGAGATGGTCCACCCGCACGGGCCCCTCATACCAGTTGGTCGTCACGCCACTGACTTCTTGGGCAGCGCCGGAGGCGATGAGCGTCCAGCCTGGATACGAGAGCGACGGCTCGCCGGTCCATGCCCTGAAGTCGGCCCCCTGCTCCCGGAGCGCATTGAGCGTCTTCATGGTCCGGGATCTGTCGAGGCGGAGGCCATCGACCACGACAAGGACCACCCGCCGAGTGAGCGGTGCGCCGCCAACCCCGAAGGGCAGCGGGCTCGAGAAGGGGGAGCGGTATTCTACTACGGCGTTCCACGAATACACGGTCAGCCGCTGCGCGCCGTAACCCGCGGCGGCGAGAATCCAGATGACCAGCAGGGACGTCAGTAACCGGCGACCGATTGTCCACTCTCCTTCTGCAACATGCTGGCCGTTGCTTCGGCGGGCCTCGGAATCGAACCTCCTCGGGCTTATTCCTTATATGCCTCGCGAAAGCGGCGGCAGGCGTCGACAAACCGCTGCGCCATCTCCGGCCTGGAGGCGAAATGCACATGCGAGTACGCGGCGAGCAGAGAGCTCGTGGCGATCCCATCGCGACCATCCTCAATGCCGCGGCCGCCGGCGGAGCGGTACGCGAAGTCGAGCGGGCCCTCCGGTTCCACGGTCGACCAGTGGAACTCGTGGCCACGCACAGACTCCCCGCGCCGCAGCAGCAGCGTGTCGGAAGCAGCCTCGAGCGTGACGTAATTGAGGGCGACGAGACGGCCATGCATCCGCGCCGTCGCCGCCACGACGCCGGCCATTTCGTACGATTCCTCGTCCGCGCCTGAGGAGGAGGACCCTACCAGACGCCGGCTGAGATACAATAGGCCGCCGCATTCCGCGTAGGCCGGCATCCCGCCGCGCACTGCGGCCGCGATTGTCCGCCGCATCGCCGCGTTCTCTGCCAGCTCCCGCGCATACACTTCAGGGAACCCGCCACCCAGATAAAGCCCATTCACATCGGGCAGGGTGCGGTCATGGATCGGACTGAACGGCACGAGCTCCGCGCCGAAGCTCTCCAGCATCTCCAGGCCGTCCGGATAGTAGAACGAGAACGCCTCATCCTGCGCGATGCCGATCCGCGCCACTTCCGGAGCCGGGATCGGCGGAAAGGCCAAGGGACCGGGGACGACGACGGGAGCGGCGGTGCGCGCGATCCGGATGAGGGCGTCGAGGTCTATGTGCGATGACACGGCATCGCTGAGGGCTTCGATGACGGCATCGGGAGGCGCTTCCGGCGCCGGGATGAGCCCGAGGTGTCGCTCGGGAATCCTCAGGCGGTCATCCCATGGGACGGCCCCGAGCAGGGTCAACCCCGAGGATTGCAGGGCATCGCGCAGCATCGCCACGTGACGTGTACCGCCCGCGCGGTTGGCGATCACACCGGCGATCGTCACCTGAGGATCGAATGCGGCGAACCCGAGCGCCGTCGCCGCCGCGCTGCGGACGGAGCCGGCCACATCGACGACCAACACGACCGGCGCCCCGAGCAGCCGCGCCAGTTCCGCCGTCGACCCCTCGTCGCCGGCGCCGCCGTGGCCATCATAGAGGCCCATCATCCCCTCAATCACGGCGATATCGGCGGCTGAGCACCCACGGGCGAAGAGTTCCAATACCGTTGGATGTGGCAGCATCCAGGAGTCCAGGGTACGCGCGGAACGGCCTGCCGCCGCGCCGAGCAGCGACGGATCGATGAAGTCAGGACCTGCCTTGAAGGGCTGCACCCGTAGGCCCCGCCGCGTTAGCGCGCGCAGCAGTCCCATCGCGACGGACGACTTGCCACAGCCGCTGTGGGTCCCGGCAATCACCAACCTTGACATCTGCATGGGGGTCTCCGGTGAGGCTGGTTCGACGCCTGGCGAAGGCGACCCTTGACGCCCAGGAACTCCGATGCTACGCTGGTCGCGTTTCAGGTTCTAAAATGGCTGATAGAAAGGGGGTGAGGCCGACGATGCATAGACTGACCCCGGCCCACCGGAAAGAGGTTTCGGGGTAAGGCGGAACCTTTTCCGTCTTGCCAGCGTCCTGGTTCTTGTGGGCCGGGGCGCTTTTCTTTTGTCCCCGTCTAGTGCGCCGTCGCCCCGGGGCATGCAGTAAGGGGAAGGTCACGGCAGCCTTGCGCACACTATACCTGACCGTCATCCTGATCATCGTTCTTGCGGGGGCCGGTGCGGCCTCATGGGCCCAGATGTCACCGGACGACCCGGGCATCCCTGCGGAGGAAGAACCGGCTGAGCCACAACCGGCTGAGCCACAACCGGCCGAGCCACACCCGCCACCGTCGCCCGCGCCACAGCCACCCGCATCAACGCCCACGCAAGTGGACGATCAGCCGCCCACAGCTGCTTCGGTTCGCCTCGAAGATGTCGTATGGACCGAAGAGGGCCAAATCGGCAAGCTCACCATTCGCACCGATGCCCCGGTGAACTTCCGTGCCTTCGCCGGGAAGAGCAGCATCGCCGTCGACCTCTGGCGCGCTCACAACGCGGAGTGGCGCACGGAGCCGCTGGCCCACGCGTACGCGAGACGCCTGCGCATCCGCCAGTACACTCCCGAGCTCGCCCGCATTTACATCGACCTGAAGAAACCGGCTCGGTACAAGACGTTTGTGAAGTCAGATCCGTACGGCCTCGCCGTCCTTGTCATCCCCCCGTGGATGGCGACCACGAAATTGCCGGCCAGCGTGGCGTATGAGAAGATCCGCGTGCCCAGCGGACGGGGCTCCTCGGCGGTGCACATCCTGCGCGTGGATCCCAGCTCTCCGGACATCGTGATCCGTCCTGTGCTGGCGGGGGACGTCAGCTCGGGTGCGGAGACGACAAGTGTCATTGCCACCCGCTATGACGCGCTGGCGGGGATCAACGGGGGATACTTCGCCGGATCTGGACGCCCCCTCGGGATGATCGTCATCGACGGAGAGCTCGTGTCCGCCCCGCTGCCCCGCCGTTCGGTCTTCGCGATCTCCACTGACGGCCGGCTGCTCATCCAGGCATTCGAGTTTCAGGGACACATCATCACCCCCGAGAACAAACGGTTGTGGATCTCGGCGGTTAACCGGCCGCCTCATGCTGGGGGGGTCGCCGTGTACACGTCGCACTACGGACCTTTGACTCCGTACCTGCAGACTGCCGCGGTCGTACGCTCGGGGATCGTTCAAGGGTATTTCTCCGGACGCATCCTGATCCCGCAGGGCGGTTACGTCCTGACGGTCAACCAATCCGACGAGGGGATGCTGACGGGGAACCTGAAGCCGGCTCAGCGGGCCGACATCGTGCTTGATGTCGACCCCGGGATGCGGCTGATCAGCGCCCTCGGCGGCGGGCCGCGCCTGGTCAAAGAGGGAAAGGCGTTCGTCCCGTTCGTCTGGGAGTGGTTTACTGCGGCGCTGTTCGCGACGCGCGAACCCCGGACTGCCGTGGGGATCATGCCCAACGGCAAGCTCATCTTCGTCACGGTTGATGGCCGCAGCAAGCAGAACACCGGCATGACGCTCTCCGAGCTCGCCCGGTTGATGGTCAACCTCGGCGCATTCGAGGCGATGAACCTCGACGGGGGCTCCTCGGCCACGATGGTCGTGGGCGGCCGCATGGTCAACGAACCGTCGGCCGGAGAAGAACGTGCTGTCGGCTCGGCCCTCCTGATCCTGCGGGCGAACCGCTAGCCCCCACCGCGCTCGTCAACCTCCGCGAAGGCCCGCATTCCCGGAAAGCTGGGCCGCGCCTGTTGTGACAGAACGGTTGCAGACTCCAGTGTAGAAATAATCAGTACCGATGCTCACCCCACGGCGGCTCGAGGCCCGTGAGTTTCTCGACACCCCGGTACAGGATTCCCAGGAACTCTGGCAGCTGCTGCTCGAGATCCGTCGGGCCAACAGCCGCTACGGCGGCGTCCGCCTCGTGCTCCACCACCTGGCGGAGTTCATCCCGCGGATCCCACACCGGCCCATTACTTTGCTCGACGTGGCCACCGCCGGTGCAGACATCCCGCGGGCGGTGGCGGAGTGGGCGCGTCGAGAGGATCTCGAGATTCGCATCACCGCGATCGATCTCAGCGGCGAGATCCTCGCCCTGGCCCGGATCGGCCTTGCCTCCTATCCGGAGATCACCCTGGTGCGCGCCGACGCATTGCGGCTTCCCTTCGCCGATCGGTCGTTCGACATCGTGATCAACGGCCTGACGCTGCACCACTTCACGCTCGTGGACGGAGCATTGGTCCTGCGGGAGATCGCCCGCGTCGCCCGCGAGGCGTTTGTCGTCAACGATCTCGTGCGCTCGTGGGCCGCGTACGCCGGTGCCTGGTTGGACGCCCACATGCTCGGACGCGGCCGGCTGGTCAGGCATGATGCTCCGATCTCCGTCCTGCGGTCGTTCACGATTTCCGAACTCCGCCAGATGGCGGCCCTCGCCGGGCTGAACGGAATCGAGGTGCACCGGCATCCGGTCTTCCGCGCGGCGCTCGTGCGCCCGCCGGGAGGAGCGTAGCGTGGCGATCGCGGACGTCGTGGTGGTGGGCGCGGGCCCCGCTGGGACAGCGGCAGCCGCAGATCTCGCGGCCAGAGGATTCCACGTCGTGCTGGTAGATCGAGCCACGTTTCCGCGAGACAAACCGTGTGGAGACTACTGCAATCCTGGGGCCGCGCACCTGCTCGACAAAATCGGCATGCTCGACCACGTGCTGGGGGCCGGCGCAGGCAGTATCGATGCGATGACCGTCGTGGCTCAGGACGGCTCAACGTTCACGGAGCGGTTTCCCGCGGGACGAGGGCTGGTGATCCGGCGGGAGCGGCTGGATGCGCTTCTGCTCGACCGGGCTGCCAGGGCGGGCGCGGAGATCGTTGAAGGTTATTATGCCGAGACGGTGACCGTCAATGGCCACGTCGAAATCCGCGCCTTGCGGCACCGGACCGCCTTCCGCGGTCGTCTTTTGATTGCTGCAGATGGAATGCGGTCCGTAGTCGCCCGGCGTTTGGGTCTGCTCACGACACTTCCGATGGGACGGTACACAGTGGGCGCCTATTTCTCCGGGTGCTCCGGACCGGCTGCGGGCGAGCTGCACCTGGGGCCCGGCTCGTACGGCGGTGTGGCGCGCTTCGGGGACGGAAGCGCCAATGTCTGCCTTGCGCTGCCGCGTGGATGGTTTCCGGGCCATTCTGCCGCAGATGTCTTTGCCGCGGGCGTGCTCCGGCTGCCTGCGCTCTCCGAACGGGTTGTGGGGTGGAAACGCGAGGGGCTATTCCGTGTGAGCGGACCCGTGGGAGTTACGGTGCACCGGGTCGTGGCGGATCGAACCATCCTCGCGGGAGACGCCGCGGGCCAGGTGGAGCCGGTGACCGGGCAGGGGATCTCGTTCGCATTGCGCTCCGGCCTGCTCGCCGCGGAGGAAGCAGCCCGCGCGTTGGAGGCGGGAACGTTCTCGGCCGATGCGCTCGCAGCGTACGCGCGGCGGCGGTCCACAGCGCTTGGACCCAAACTGCGCCTCATGAACATGGTGACGCATCTTGCGCTTCGTCCGCGGCTCACGCCTGCGCTGGTCCGCCGGCTAGCCCGCACTCCCGGCCTGGCCCGGCGTCTACTTGGAACGACGGGGGACGTGCTGGAGGCCGAAGAGGTCTTCTCGCTGCAGTACGCCCTCCGGGTGCTGTTGGGGATCGATGCGCACGACGCATGAGGCGGTGATCCGCGCCTCACCCCAGTCGATCTTCGCGCTGGCGGCGGATGTGGAGCGGTGGCCGAAGATGCATCGGGCCTACCGGTGGTGCCGCGTGCTGGAACGTGATGATGACGCGGTCGTCTTCGAAATGGGAGGACGCATTCGCGGTTGGCCGGCCCGCTGGACCGCCCGGCAGGAGCGCTACCCGACCGAAGGCCGCATCGTGTTCCGCCATCTCGCCGGGATCACGCGGGGGATGGTCGTGGAGTGGCGGCTCGATCCGGTCCAGGAAGGGACGCGCGTCAGCATCCTGCACGACCTGGTGATGTCCTGGCCGCTGGTGGGACGTCTGGTCTCCGACATCATCGTCGGGCCGATCTTCATTGACTGGATTGCCAGGCGGACGCTGCAGGGCGTCCGGCACGAACTCGAGACGAGGTGAGCGCATGCGCAGGGTAGTCGTGACGGGTCTGGGGGCGTTGACCCCAATCGGATCGAAAGCAGCCGGCCTCTTCGACGGGGTGCGCCGCGCGCAGTCCGCCGTCGACCACATCACGCGATTCGACACCACCGGCTTTTCCTGCCGCATCGGCGCGGAGGTGCGCGACTTCGATCCCCTCCAGTTCATGGACGCCAAGCGGGCCCGCCGGCTGGACCGTTTCGCCCAGTTCTCCGTGGTCGCCGCACGGCAGGCCGTTGAGGACGCGAGATTGCCGCTGGAGGATGAAGACCGCGACACGTTCGGATGCTTCATCGGCGCCGCGCTCGGAGGCGGCGCGTTCGCGGAGGAGCAGCACGCGATCTACCTGCGGGAAGGGTTGCGCCGCATCAGACCCACCCTCGCCCTGGCCGTGTTCAGCGGCTCTTCGTCGTGCAACATCGCCATCGAGCTCGGCCTCACGGGTCCCACCAGCGCGAACTCCGACTCCTGCTCCTCCGGGACCATCGCCATCGGCGAGGCGTTCCGCTGGATCAAAACCGGCCACGCCGACCCGTGCGTGCCGGCCATTCGACCGCGGCCGCGACGGCTTCGTTATGGCCGAAGGCGCCGCGGTGCTGGTGCTGGAAGAACTCGGCCGAGCGCAACGGCGCGATGCTCCGATCTACGGGGAGATCCTTGGTTACGGTACAACGAAC
This sequence comes from Armatimonadota bacterium, assembly GCA_020028535.1. Classification (GTDB taxonomy): domain Bacteria; phylum Sysuimicrobiota; class Sysuimicrobiia; order Sysuimicrobiales; family Kaftiobacteriaceae; genus Kaftiobacterium. Next base: position 7,562 of record JAIBHM010000087.1, read on the forward strand.
GATGCGCATCATATGACCGCGCCGTTGCCCTCGGGACATCAGGCGGCGCGGGCGATGCGGCTGGCGATGGCCGAGGCGGAGCTGGTGGCGGAGCAGGTCGGGTACATCAACGCGCATGGGAGCTCCACCCCGCTCAATGACTCCACGGAGACCAAAGCGATCAAGGCGGTCCT
>JAIBHM010000088.1 GCA_020028535.1 Armatimonadota bacterium
CGGGACAGCCGCACATCGACAAGGCATGGGCCTGCCTCCGCCGTCGGGGGTACGCCGGCGACTTCTCGAAGTGGGCGCAATCGACTTGGAAGACGGATATGCCTCGGCCCGCGGCACTCATGTTGATCGACCACGCCTGCGACGCCAGCGGAAGTCCGTAATGCTCGCTGGAGATTAGGGCCCGTACCGGAGAGTCAATGGTCCGTTCCAGTCCTTCACCGAGCACACCGCGGGAACGGACGGTAGTACCAACCAGAAGCCGCCGAGGCGGTCCTGCCCGAAGACCGCGGGTTCGTTCGTGATGTTGCGGTAGGGGCAGTAGTGGGTGCGGAGCGCGGCCGGCGCCCGGTCGCGGACGCCCTCGATTCGCCAGGAATACGGGGAGAGAAATGACGCCCGCACCTCGGCCTTCCCGACCAGTTCCGGGACGATGAGGGCCGCCCCCACCAGCAGGGCCGACAGGATCCGCATCGACCGCCTCCTTCTCTAGCCTACCAGATTCCCTCCCGGCCAGACACCTTGGAACTAACACTTGCCTGGAGACGGACGTTCTGGAACCGGTGAATGATTCATTCGGCAGGATGGCCGGACGGCTGGCCGAGGAAGGCCGGATCCATCCTGCCCGAGAGGTCACCCGCCGGGGGATGTGGCGCCGCGTCGGCCCGGAGTTCACTAAGCCCCGCTCAGGCCGCGCGCGGCCCGGCGGGCTCTGGATCATAGAGAGCAACTGCACTGAGCCGGAACGGCTCGAGGAGTTCCCGGCCAGCCAGGAGCCCGATACCTTGCCCTGTATGAAGCGGACGGCGGCCCACTTGAGGCAGTCTCCAGCTTTTCCCGCGACCACCGGCCTCGCCTGAAGGCGGCCGGGCGACTCAGCGACATTTCTCACACGCGTGCGGACTGTGTAAGGGGCGTCGCGAACCACCAACGATGACCTTCAGGATCGCGCACGCCATACTCGCGCTGCCCGTAGTCTGTGTCCTGGGGCTCACTTTCGATGTGTGCGCCGTAGGCGCGGACTCGCTCGTAGTGAGCGTCAACATCGTCAACGTGGACGACGAGCCCGGAACTGGCCGACCCCGTTGATTGTTGTGAAGCGAGGTCGTGCTCCACCGTGACACGGTGTATCCAAATCGTCAGATCGCCCGCGTAAACCTCGGCATGGACTGGTTGACCTTCTTTGCTATTGTAGACGCCTCCGGGTGTGAACCCGAAAGCCTTCACAAGGAAATCGTGTGCGGCTGGGATATCTTCGTAGACCAGTAGAGGGATGATCCGAGTGATTCTTGGCATCTTATTTCCTCCGCTCTCGTTACCCACTCCTGATTAGATCGAGCAGGTAGCTCATCTACCCCTGAAGCGAGTTCACCGGCGGCGCCGGGCGCGAACGCGCGGGCGCAGCGTTGCCTTCGTCCGCGGCCGCAAGCCATTCCCCGTGTATCCACCCATCGTCAACGCCATCAGCGCCTTGGCCGTGTGCAGCCGGTTTTCCGCCTCATGAAATACCACGGACTGCGGACCGTCGACGACCTCGTCGGTGACCTCGTTGCCACGGTCGGCCGGCAGGCAGTGCATGTAGATGGCGTTCTTCGCCGCCAGCTTCATCCGGCGTGTGTCGCAGATCCACGACCTGTACTTCGCGTTGAGCGCCAGGGCCTCGCGATCGTTCCCGAAGAGGTGCTCCGCGCCCCAGGACTTTGGGTAGACGACCTGCGCCCCGCGGAAGCCTTCGTCCATGTCGTCGATCTCCGTGAGGCGGCCGCCCCCTTCTGCCGCGAGCCGGCGCGCTCGCTCCATCACACGCGGCATCAACCGGTACTCAGGCGGTCGCGCGATGACCACGTCCGCTCCGAAGCGCGGCAGCAGCAGCGCCAGCCCCTGGGGAACACTCATCGGCTTTGCGTAGGAGGGCGCGTACGCCCATGAGACGCAGATGCGCATTCCCTTGAGGTTGCGGGATCCGAAGACCTCCTCGATGGTCATCAGGTCCGCCATCTGCTGCGTGGGATGGTCTTCGTCGCACTGCAGGTTGATGACCGGCACCTCCGCGTGCTTCGCCACCGCGCGCATGTAGGGGTTGCCTTCGCCCGGCACCTTGTCGTGCCGGATGGCAATCCCGTGCCCGTACGTGGAGAGGATGATCCCCATGTCGTGCGGCGTCTCGCCGTGCGCGATTTGCGACGTATTCGCGTCGATGAAATGCGCATGACCGCCCAGCTGTGTCATCCCCGCCTCGAACGCGTTCCGCGTCCGTGTGGACAGATCGAAAAAGATCATGAACAACGTCTTATCCGGAAGGAGCCGGTGCGGACGCCCGGCCTTGAATGTGGCTTTGAGCTCCCGGGCCACGTCGAGAGCGCGCCCGAGTTCCTCCTTCGTCCAATCCCCGGTCGAGATGAAGTCCTTGCCCGTCAATGCCATCAGAAGGCCTCCATCCGCTTCCACAGGACCGGCGCAGCCTCTCGGCAGCGCGCTGCCAGTTCCTCCTCGTCCACCAGTTGATGCCGCCGGTTCCGCACGATCCACGTGCCGGCGACCATCACGTCGCGCACGTTGGCCGACGTCAGGCCAAACAGGACATGACCGGCGAGATTCCCCGCATTCAGCGGGGTCGGTGTCTCGTACTCGAGGATCATGAGATCGGCGGGCGCGCCGTGCGCCAGCGTCCCCAGGTCTGGCTCCCCGAACATTGCGCCGACAATTTTGGTCCCGGCAGTCAGCCGCTCCACCGCGAACGCCGGCCCCGTCTGCCATGAGGCCTCCCGCGCTTTGAGGTAGCAGGCGCGCGTCTCGGCGAACATGTCGCCGTCGATGCCGTCGGTCCCGAGCACCACCTGTGAGCCCATCCGGAGCACCGGCGCGTAGCCGACGCCATTATTCATGTTCGAGCGCGGGTTGTGCGCAAGCCAGGCCTTCGAGTCGCGCACGACCTGCTGCTCCCACTCATCCAGATGGACGCCGTGCGCGACCAGGTCGCCCTCAGCCAGCGCCCCGGCGTCGGAGAGGCGGTGCGCGGTACGCATCCCATAGCGTTCGAGCGAATCGCGCTCGTCACAGCGGTCCTCGGCCAAGTGAATGTGCAGCGGCATCCGGCGCGACCGCGCTTCACCCACGAGCGTCTCCATCGTCTCGGGACCGATGGTAAAGGACGCGTGGGCGCCCATCATCCCACGGATCAGCTCCCAGCGGTTGCCGCGCACGAAGCGGACGTTTTCGGCGATGCCCTGCCGGCCGCGGGAGGTCCCATGGCGGTCGGTGACCTCATAGCACGCGACGCCGCGCAATCCGGCGTCGACGATACCGGCGGCCACGTGATCGAGCGACCCGTCAATGGACTCCGGCGAGGCATGGTGGTCGATGAGAGATGTGGTCCCGGCCCTGGCCGCCTCGACCGCGCCGAGCAGAGCCGAGAGGCGAATCGTCTCCGGCTGCAGGGCCCGGTCGAGTCTCCACCAAATCCGTTCGAGGATTTCGGGGAAGCTTCGGGGCGGATCATCCGGCCCCGGCATGCCGCGCGCCAGTACCGAGTAGAGGTGGTGATGCGCGCAGACGTTGCCGGGCATCACCAGGCACCCCGACACGTCAATGTTTTCGGCGGCCTCTGGGCCGCCGAAGCTTATCCGGCCCGAGACAACAGCCAGCGGGCCCTCACTAACGCGACCCCGCGCCGGGTCGACCAGCAAGCCGCCTTCAAGCACCCAGTTCACGGTTGGGGGTTGCTTCGAGGCGTGGCGCGCTTCGGACCCACTGCTTTGGGGTTCGCCGCGCGCGCGGCGGCCGAGTCCTTCATCGGGAGCCTGTTGCGCCAGCGGCCGTCAAACGCCCTCACGGCGCCTGCGACAGCGGAAGCGGTCGGGACGAGCCCGATCTCCCCGACACCTTTCGCGCCGTACGGCCCTTCCGGCTGCGCCTCTTCGATGAAGATGCACTCCACCGGCGGCATGCCGGTCGCAGGGATGATCCCTTGTGACTTAAGCGTGGGGGTTTTGATATAACCTCCTTCGACCACAAACTCTTCCGAGAGTGCATGGCCGAGGCCCATGTGCACGGACCCTTCGATCTGCCCTTCGAGGAGGGTGCGGTTCATGACCTTGCCCACGTCGTGCGCGGCGATGAACTTCGCGATCTTTCCATCGTCGTCCAGCACAGCAACCTGTACGCCCCACCCGTAACAGATGTGTGACCGCTGCAGGTGCGGATCGCCCATCGGTTGCGTGAGTGTGAAGGTCACCTCGCCGGTGAACTCCTCGCCGGCGAGATCCTGAAGGCTGCGGCCGTCCAGCCGCGCTTTCAACTGTTCGCACGCCCGCTTCGCGGCAAGCCCGCCCAGGAACGTGCCGCGCGACGCGGTGGTCTGGCCCGTGCCAAACTCGCGGTTGGTGTCCACCTGGACGCGCACTCTGTGCAGGTCGATGCCATACCGACCCAGTTCTTCGCACACCACCTGCGCCAGCACGGTGTGCACGCCCTGTCCCATCTCTGTCCAGGAATGGCGCAGCAGGATGGTGCCGTCGTCCTGCACCTGCACCGAGGCAAAACCGTATTCAGGCAGCCCGTTGCCGACGCCCACGTTCTTCACCGCGCAGGCGATGCCGGCGTACTTTGCGCTCTTGTAGGCGTCTTTCACGGCCAGCAGGCACTTCTTCAATCCCACGCCTGGTCCGAGGATCTGTCCGGTCGCAAACGTTCCGCCCACGTCGAGGGCATTGATCCAGCGGATATCCCACCCGTCGATGCCGGCTTTCTCGGCCAGGCGGTCCAGGGTACCTTCCATCGCAAAGTTGGCCTGGTTGCTGCCGAAGCCTCGCATCGCGCCGGCCGGCGGATTGTTCGTGTACACGCAGTACGACTCTACATCCACGTTGGCGACGTCGTAGGCGCTGCAGGAATGGCCGCACGCCCGCTGCAGGACCTTGTCTCCCACGCTGGCGTACGCGCCGGTGTCGCCGATGATGCGCGCCCGGACTGCCGTGATGCGGCCGCGCTCGTCGCACCCGACAGTGTAGGTCATCTTCAGGGGGTGGCGCTTGACGTGCATGCGGATCGACTCGTCGCGGGACAGGGTGAGCTTCACCGGCTTGCCGCACGCGCGCGCGAGGATGGCCGCCTGGCCGTTGATGCCGAGGTCTTCCTTGGCGCCGAACGCGCCGCCGTTGCTGATGAGCGTGACGCGCACGCGAGACTCTGGCTCGCCGAGCAATCTGGCGATCTGCCGGCGGTCATCCCAGATGCCCTGCCCGCCCGAGAAGACCCGCATACCTTCGGGCGTGTCGTAGGCGATGGCCGATTCCGGCTCCAGGAACGCATGCTCGATGAACTGCGTCTGGAATGTCTCCGTGACGACGTAGGCCGAGCGGGCCAGAGCGTCATCGACGCGGCCGCGCTTGATCTCCCACTTCTTGAGCAGATTGCCTTTCTCATGTACTCGCGGCGCGTCGGGACGAAGTGCGACTTCGGGATCGGTGACAGGATCGAGAACCTCATAGTCAACTTCAATCGCAGCAGCGGCCTGGCGGGCGACGCGTCGCGAGGTCGCTAGCACGGCTGCCAACACGTCCCCGACGTAGCGCGTGGTCTCCCCCTCGGCAATGAACACGGGCCAGTCGTTGTAGATGCAGCCAACATGTCGCTCGCCGGCGACGTCGCCGGCGAGCACCACCTTGACCACACCCGGCATAGCGGCTGCCTTCGAAACATCGATCGTCTTCACGATTGCTCGGGGATGGTCGGAAAAACGCAGCGCGCCGTGCACCATTCCCGGCACGGTCATGTCGTTGATAAACGGTTTCGCACCAAGGGCCAGGTCGAGGGCTTCGTAGCGCGGCGCGCGAGACCCCAGGCGGCCATCCCACTCCAGTTGCGGCCGCTCGTCACCCGAGAGGATCCGCCCGGCCACCTCGATCGCGTCGATGATCTTGACGTAGCCGGTACAGCGGCACAGGTGGGCCGACAGCATCCTGGCGATCTGGTCGCGCGACGGACGAGGATCCTTCGAGAGCAGCGACGCGGCCTTGACCACGATGCCGGGGGAGCAGAACCCGCACTGCGAGGCGCCCGTCGCCGCGAAACCCAGCGCGAAAGCCTCGCGCTGCCGCTCATCCAGCCCTTCCAACGTGACGATGGACTTGGCCGCGAACATCGTCGCCGGCTGGGAGCAGGCGACACGCGCGTGCCCGTCCACGAGAACCGTGCAGCAGCCGCAGTAGCCTTCGGGCTGGCAACCGTCTTTCGGGGAAACGAGGCCCAGCTGCTCGCGGAGCACATCCAGCAGCGTGTCATCGCGATGCGCTTCGACGCTGACCGGAGTGCCGTTCAGGGTGAACTGGATGCGCTCGCTCACGGCCGCACCGCCGCGGCGGCGAAGGTGTCGATCATCAGCTCGACGTCATCTCCTAATGGATACAATACCGGACAGGTGGCCCCGTGGGCGATGTACTCGGCGACCTTCGCCCGGCACTCCTCAGGCGTTCCTGACGCGCTCACCATCTGCACGATATCGTCGGGCACAAAGGCCGAGGCCCGCACGATCTCCTCATGGGTCGCCGGCCAGGCCACGATCTCGTTGATCTTGTCGATCAACGACTGTGCCACCCCCGACGCCTTCATGATATGCGGCTGCTGGCCCAGGTACTGCGTCAGGAGGATGCGGGCTGCGTCCAGCGCTTTCTTCCGGTCCCGGTCCACCGAGCAAACCACGAGCTGCGGACGGTCGATGTCTTCGGCCCGCCGCCCTGCCCGTTTCGCCCCTGTCTCGATGCGCTCCAAAGCATCGTCATTGTACTTCGGCGACACCATGTAGTTCAGGAGCACGCCGTCGGCGATCTCGCCGGCCAGCTCCAGCATCTTCGGCCCGGTCGCGCCGATGTAGATCGGGATGTCCCGCGGCGAACTGTCCCCGTGGACCACGTCGATCCGCACGCCGTCGAGCTGTACGAACTGGCCCTGGTACGACACCTCGTCCAGGGTGAACAGACGCCGGGACGCTTCCACCGTCTCCCGCATGCACTGCAGCGGGCTGGTCCGGTTGATGCCCACCTTGCGCGCGAGCGGGTCCCACCACGCGCCGAGCCCGAGCATGATCCTGCCCGGGGCCAGGTCGTCGAGCGTGACGAAGGTGGCCGCCAGCAGTCCGACGTTCCGCGTCCAGGTATTGACGACACCTGACCCGATCCTGATTTCCCGCGTATGCGACGCATAGGCGGCCATCGGCACCGTGGCCTCGCGGACCAGGCGCGATTCCGCCTGCCACACTGCCTCGAAGCCGCGCGCCTCAGCGTGCTGCGCGTAGCGAATGCCGTCCCGGATGGGGTGTTTGTCCTGGAGGTAGAGGGCAACGCGTGGCGGAGCGGGGACGGAGCCGGCCTGACCGCGTCTGACCTCGGGCATCTGTGGAAGTCTTATCCGGGGGAGCAGACCGCACAAAACCGAATCAGGCTTCCAACACCCACGGGGATCAGAGGGGGAAGACCCATGCGGAAAGCCATCATCTTCGCGATGGCACTGGTGCTCATCGCGCTCACGGTGGGCCCCGGGCTGGCATCACCGGCCAGGCCCCAGGTCAGCTGGAAGTTCACGCTCGACTTTGCCGTCCAGGGCCCTCAGGCGCCGTTCATCGTCGCCCTGGAAAAGGGCTACTTCGCGGCGGAAGGGATCAACCTCACGATCGACCGCGGCTTCGGCTCCGCCGATGCGGTCACCAAGATCGCGAGCGGGGCCTACGATCTTGGTTACGCCGACATCAATTCGATGGTTGAGTTCAACGTACGCAACCCAGACAAGGCGCTGATCGGTTTCGTGATGTTCCTCAACTCGCCGCCGTTCGCTATTCTCACGCTGCGCCGCGAGGGGATCACGCGACCGAGCGACCTGCAGGGCAAGAAGCTGGGCGCTCCGGCCGGTGACGCGCCGCGGCGCCTGTTCCCCGTGTTCGCCAAGGCCGTCGGAATCCACCCGGATTCTGTGGAGTGGGTGACGATGGACGTCCCGCTGCGCGAACCGTCGTTGATCCGCGGCAGCGTGAATGCGATCACGGGCTTCTACTTCACCGCCTTCCTCAACCTGAAAGCGGCCGGGATCAACCCCAATGACGTGGTCGCGTTCCTGTACAGCGATTATGGTCTGCCGCTCTACGGCAACGCCGTGATGGCGCCGTCCGCGCTGCTTCGCGCCAACCCCGAGGCGGCAAAAGGGTTTGTGCGCGCGTTCATCCGCGGTCTGCTGGACACCATCAACGATCCGGACGCAGCCATTGCCGCGATCAAGCGCCGCGATCCGCTGCTGAACGACGCGTTGGAGAAGGAGCGGCTGCTGCTCGCCCTGCGCAGCAACGTGCTCACGACGGAAGTGGCCAGGGATGGGTTCGGCGGCGTGCGCCCTGAGCGTCTGTCGCGGGCGATCGACGCGCTGGCCGAGGCCTTCAATCTGCCGGGCAAGCCGAAGTGGTGGGAAGTCTTCACCGTCGGGTACCTGCCGGCGAAGAAGGACCGGATCCTGCCGACGCTGCGGTAGTCGTGTCCGATCCGCCTTTTGTCGTGCTTGACCGTGTGCGGGTGGCGTACCCGCACGACGGGCAGGAGGTCGTGGCGGTCGAAGAAGCGAGCCTGCAGGTGCGCCGCGGTGAGTTCGTCGCAGTCACCGGACCGAGCGGCTGCGGGAAGACCACCATCCTGAAATTGCTGTCGGGGCTGCTGCTGCCAAGCCGCGGCCCCGTTTCCGTCGGCGGCGCCCCCGTGCGTGGTCCCCAAAAGAACGTGGGAATGGCGTTCCAGAATCCCATTTTGCTTCCATGGCGCCGCACCCTGGAGAACGTGCTGCTTCCGCTGGAGATCGTGGAACCCCACAAGCGGCGATTTCGCGCCCAGCGTGCGGCCTACGCGTCGCAGGCCCAGGAGTTACTGGCCTCGGTGGGCATGGACGGCTTCGGCGACCGATTCCCCTGGGAGATCTCCGGCGGGCAGCAGCAGCGCGTGAACCTGTGCCGAGCGCTGATCCACCAGCCCGAATTGCTCCTGCTGGACGAGCCGTTCGGCGCGCTGGATGCCTTCACGCGGGAAGAGCTGTGGCAGGTGCTGCAGGATCTCTGGCTGCGCCG
>JAIBHM010000012.1 GCA_020028535.1 Armatimonadota bacterium
ATGCGAAGGAGGCGGCACAGTGGCTGGCGACATGACGGCCGACCGCGCGATGCTTCAGGTGCTGGCCCTGCGGCTCGATCCGGGATGGCGGCGCCTTCCTTCAGCCGAGCGCGAAACGGAGGCGGAGGAGTTCCGGCGCGCGGTGCAGCAGAGCGCTCGGCTCATCACCACCCTGGCCTACACTTCCGTAGGGATTCGGCCGGACATGGATGTGCTGTTCGTGCGCGTGGCGGCCTCACTCGAGGATTTGGAAGAGACGGCCTCGTCGATACTCCGGGCGGGGCTCGGCCGTTCGCTGGCCGTGGCGCATTCCTTCGTCGGGTTGATCCGGTCCTCGCGCTATGTGAAGAAACCGGGCGCCCAGGAACAGGCCTTGATCAGTGGTGACCGGGGACGGTACCTGATCGTGTATCCATTCACGAAGACGCATGACTGGTACAAGCTCAGCCGGGAAGCGCGCCAGGGGATGATGAACGAACACATCCGCGTGGGCCACGACTTCCCCCAGATCCGGCAGTTGCTGGCCTATTCGACCGGCCTCGATGACCAGGAATTCATCGTCGCCTACGAGACGGATGACCTTGTGGGCTTTCAGGATCTCGTCACCGCGCTGCGGGAAACCGAGGCGCGCCGTTACACGCTGCGCGACCAGCCGATTCTCACTGCGATTCACCGGCCCCTCGACGAGGCGGTCGCTCTGCTCGCGTGATTCACAGATGATGCACGACCGTTTCCTGCGGGCCTGCCGTCGAGAGTCCGTGGACCGCACGCCGGTGTGGTTCATGCGCCAGGCGGGACGCTCGCAGGAGGAGTACCGCGTCCTCCGGGAGCGCTATACCCTGCTGGACATCGTGCGCCGGCCGGAGCTCGGCGCCGAGGTGACGCTGCGGCCGGTTGAAGAGCTGGGTGTGGATGCGGCGGTGTTGTTTGCGGACATCACGCTGCCGCTCGCGAGCATGGGGATCAGCTTCGAGCTCGCGGACGGCGGGCCGCGCATTCACCGTCCCATGAGGACCGCGGCCGATGTCGCCGCGGTGCGGCCGTTTGAGGTAGACGAACTCATCGCGGCCGTGCTCGAGACGATCCGGCTCATTCGGACGCGCTCACCGGTCCCGTTGATCGGGTTTGCCGGCGGACCGTTCACCATGGCGGGCTACCTGGTGGAGGGTGGGCCGTCACGCGACTATCTTCAGACGAAGCTGATGATGTATCAGCAACCGGGAACGTGGGAGTCGCTCATGGGGGCGCTGACCGAGATGACGATCCAGTACCTGCGCTCGCAGGTGGCGGCGGGGGTGCAGGTGGTGCAGCTCTTCGATAGCTGGATGGGGGCGCTGGGCCCCCACGACTACGAGCAGTATGTCGCTCCATACAGCCGGGCCATCTTCGCGGCGATGGCGGATCATGGGATTCCCACGATCCACTTCGGGACAGGGACGGCGGGGTTGCTCAGATCGATGACGGCTGCCGGCGGCGACGTGATCGGGGTAGACTGGCGCATCCATCTGGACGACGCGTGGGAGGCGATCGGGCACGACCGTGGGATTCAAGGGAACCTGGAGCCCGCGGCGTTGCTGGCGTCCCCTGAGGTGATCCGGGACCGCACGGTCGACGTGCTGCGTCGGGCGGGCGGCAGGCCTGGGCACATCTTCAACCTCGGCCACGGCGTGCTCCCGGAGACGCCGCGCGAACATCTGCGCGAAGTGGTGCAGATCGTCCATGCGTTCGTGCCTGAGGCGGAGCGCGTGAGATGACAACCGAATTCGGCGTGCTTCTGATGGCCTACGGCAGCCCGGCGACGCTCGACGACGTCGACGCCTACTTCACCCATATCCGCGGCGGGCGGCCACCGTCCCCTGAAGCGGTCGAATCGCTCCGCGCCCGCTACCGCAGCATCGGAGGCCGCTCGCCGCTGCCGGAGATTACCCGGCGTCAGGCCGCGGGCGCCGCGGAAGCGCTGCGGCGGAAGGGTATCCGGGTGCGCGCCTACGTCGGGATGAAGCACGCTCCCCCTTTCATCGACCGGACGGTCGCGCAAATGGCTGAGGATGGCATCCGGCTGGCAGTGGGCGTCGCGCTGGCCCCACACTATTCCAAGATGAGCATCGGCGGATATGTCTCAGCGGCCGGCGCGGCCGCGGCGGACCACGGGCTGCTGATAAGGTGTGTCGAGGACTATCACGATCATCCCGGGCTTGTCCGGGCACTGGCTGATCGGATCGAGACCGCGCGCGAGACCCTTGACGGCGATCCGCGAGTGCCCGTGATCTTCACCGCGCACAGCCTGCCTCAGCGGATCATGGAATGGCGCGATCCGTATCCGGATCAGCTGCTCCGCACCTGCGAGCTCGTCGCCTCTGCCGCAGCGATTGCCACCTGGCACTTTGCCTTTCAGAGTGCGAGTCATACCGGTGAGCCGTGGCTTGGGCCGGACGTCGGCGAGGTGCTTCGCGATCTGCATCAGCGCGGCGCGCGCGAGGTGATCGTCTCACCGGTCGGGTTTGTGGCCGACCACCTGGAAGTGCTCTACGATCTCGACGTGGAAGCGCGGGCGACTGCGGAGGCGCTGGGAATGCGGATGATCCGCGCCCCTTCGCTCAATGAGAGCCCGGATTTTCTGGAGGTTCTGGCCGAGGTGACGGTGGCCGCCATAGGCGATTTGAGGACGGACGCGGTTCGATGAACTCGACGCAGCTGTTCCCGCTCGCGTCTTCGGTGATCATCCTCGTCTTCGCGACGCTCGTGCTGCGGCGGTTTGCGGCAAGGCGGAGCAGCCATCTCCTGGTCTGGGGAATCGGTCTCCTCATGTTCGGGGTCGCGTCGCTGGCCGAAGCGTATTCGACCGTGGCCTGGCATCCCCTCGCGTTCCGGCTGTGGTATCTCGCGGGCGCAGCGTTGAGCGCCGCCTGGATCGGGCAGGGCAGCGTGCACCTGCTGGCCGGCGCGAAGCTTCCCAATCTGCTCCTCGCCCTGATCCTTGGCTACGCTGCGGCGGCGGTGCTCTTTTTGAGCCTGTCTCGTCTGGGCATCGGCGCCGGTGTCGTTGCTGCGCTCATCGCTTTCCAGGGGTTGATCTTCGCAGGCGTGTTGTGGCGCCGAATTGTCCGGCGCTGGAATCCGGCGCGTCTCGCCATGCTGCTGACCTGGGTCCTCATTGCCGGGAGTATTGTCGCCGCCTACCTGGTGTTCTCACTTCCGCTGAATCCGGCCGGGTTCAACCCTGCAGAGCCGCTCAGCGCCCAGTACCGGGAGATCTTGCCCCCGGCCGCGGGCGTGCGGAAGGTCACGCCCGTCTTGAATATCTATGGGACCATCGCGCTCGTCGGCGGCGCGCTGTACTCAGCGTGGCTGCTGTGGCGGAAAGAGACCATGCCCCACCGTGTGGTCGGGAACGTCCTCATCGCCGTGGGCGCGATGCTCATCGCCTCCACCAGCGCCATGGTGCGTCTCGGCCTGGCCGACTATCTCTATGTCGGCCAGCTGCTGGCCGCCGGGTTGATGTTCAGTGGATTTCTGCTCGCCTCGGCAAGGGCCTCGATGCCATCTCCGGCGGCACCGGCCAAAGCATGAGCGCGGCCGCCCGCTCCCGCGGCGCAGATGAGTGGATGACGCTGGGGGAAGCGAGTCGATTCCTCGGCGTCGACGAGTCCACCATGCGGGCATGGGCCGATGCCGGACGGATCGCCATGTTTCGCACGCCCGGAAGACACCGCCGGTTTTCGCGCCGCGCGCTGACGGAATTTCTCGACCACAGCAGGCGAGACGCAGAGCCCCGGATGGCCGACCTGATCGGCCCCCACGCCGACCGGCTCGTGCCCGGCGCAGTGGCGCAGATCCGCCGGCAGCGCTGGTACACTGCGCTGGACCGCCAGGCCGCGAAGACGATCGGCGCGGTGTGCCATCAGCTGATGGACGCGCTGGCCGGCTACCTCAGCGGGGGCGCCCGACAGAGCGGACACCTCGCCGCCGGCGAGCGAGCCGGCCGCGAGCTCGGGACACGCGTCGCCGCGCTGCGGGTCTCTCCGGCGGACGCCACTCACGCTTTTCTGTTCTTCAAGCAGATCATCACCGACGCGGTGTCAATGCGGCTGCCCCTGTCGCCCGACGGGAAGGTACGTTCGCTGCGTCGCATCGAGGCCTTCCTCAACCGCGTCCTCCTGGAGATGATGTCGGCGTACGAGCATGGCGCCGGCCGCCGCGGGCGGAACCGCATCAACGCGTGAGACTGGCTATACTGATTGAGTGGCCGGCCCCATGAACACCCTGGTCATCCTCCCCGTCTTCAACGAAGAAGCAACGCTCGCGCGAGTGCTGGATCAGGTACGGCGCATCGTCCCTGCCGCCGGCATCCTCGTCGTGGATGACGGGTCGACCGACCGCTCCCCTGAGATCCTGGCCGCGCGCGACGACGTGCGCAGCGTCCGGCATGCCACAAATCTGGGGTACGGGCAATCGCTGATCACCGGATTTGCCCACGCCATCGACGGGGGATACGCGGTGGCAGTGACGATCGACTGCGACGAGCAGCACGAGCCCGCGCGGATTCCGGCGTTTCTGTCCGCCATTCGGAGCGCCGACATCGTCTCCGGCAGCCGCTATGTCGATCCCACCGTCCCGGGCGATCCTGCGCCGCCGGACCGTATGCAGTTGAACCAGGAGTTCACCGAGCGACTGCGCGCCATTACCGGATATCCCATCACCGATGCGTGGTGCGGGTTCAAAGCGTATCAGGTGCCCGCCCTGCGGAGGTTTCACCTCACCGAGCCGAGTTACGGCCTGCCGCTGCAGGTGTGGGTACAGGCGGCGTATCACCGGTTCTCGGTGATCGAGCTTCCCGTCGCGCGCATCTACAAGAACCCGGCACGCAGGTTTTGGGGCGGCCTCGACGACATGGAGACCCGCCGCGCCTACTACCTCCGCGTGCTGGAGGCCGAAGTGGCGCGGTGGCTGCCGGAGAAGCTCGAGATCGTGCGGGTGCGTCGATGAAGGTTCTCGCGATCGGACCGCATCCCGATGACATCGAGATTGGCATGGGCGGCACGGTGCTCGTCCTGCGAGCGGGGGGCCACGACGTCGCGGTGTGCGATCTGACCAACGGTGAGCCCACCCCGATCGGCACCCCGGAGCGGCGCGCCCGCGAGGCCAGGACCGCGGCCGAGCTCCTCGGCGTCCGTCGCATCACCCTGGAGATGCCGAACCGCTACCTGACAGACACGGTGGAGAACCGCAACCGCGTGGCGGAGGTCATCCGCCAGGTGCGGCCGGACCTGCTCTTCGTTCCGTACTGGGTAGACGCGCACCCGGATCATGTGGCCGCAGCCTCGCTGTGCGAGGCCGCCCGGTTCTACGCGAAGCTCACCCGGACGACGATCCCGGGCGAGCCCTTCTACCCACCGCGCGTCCTCCATTTCCTCTGCACGCATTACAACCTGCACGTGCGCCCGTCGTTTATCGTGGACATCACCCTCCACGTCGAGACGAAGCTGCGGGCGATCGCCGCCTATGGATCCCAGTTCGGCCCCGAGCGCGGGAACGAGTCGTTCTTCGAGGAGATCCGCACCTGGTGCGCGTACTATGGCGGGCTGATCCGGACCGGATACGGCGAGCCGTTTGTGTGCCGTGAGGAGGTCGGGCTGCGCGGGCTCGATCAGTTCATCTGACGTGGTCTTCCCGCTGACCGCCACCGAATACGAAATCCCGGAACGGTCCGGCCAGACGCTGTGCGTACCGCCGGCCGCGGAGTTCCTGTCCGTCGCGGCGGCCAACGCCGCGCTCTTTCAGGGAGCGGATGTGGCGATCGCCGGCGTTCCCCTGGCCGATCTCCGACTCAGGACGCGACGCACGGCGCTCGCTCTCGCCGCGTCCTACGGCCGAGATCTCGGCATCGTCTCCGCGCCGGCCGACGAACGCGCGCTGCTGATCGGCGCCGGGCACCAGCCATTTCTCTTTCACCCGGGCATCTGGACCAAACACCTCCTGGTCGACCGCTTTGTTTCACGCGCGGCGGTGATCAACATGCCGGTGGATTGCGACACCGCGGAAGATATCGGCGCAGACGCGCCGCATCTGGACGGCGGCCTGAGCATTGTCCGTGAAACTCTGATGCGGGTGGAGCCCGACGTGCCGTACGAAGCCGTCGAGCCGCCCTCACCGCCGGTGTGGAGGACCTTCCTGGAACGCCTGGATGTGCATCTCCGGACACTGCCCCGCCGGAGCGTGCGCGATGTCTTCGCCGGTTTCATGGCGAAGACCGGCGACCTCTCGGCGCCCGATGTGGGGTCGTTCCTGACCCTCGCCAGGCGGCGCCACGAGGGGGGGAGCCGCTACGCGGAATTGCCGGTCTCGCGCCTGGCGGCCACGCCGGAGTTTCGGCTGTTTTTCCTGCACATCCTGGGGCAGGCCGAGCGATTTGCCGGGATCTACAACTCGCACCTTGACGCATACCGCCAGCGCTTTAACGTCCGCACGGCGGCGCAGCCGTTTCCCAATCTGAGTCGGGACGGTCCGAGGGTAGAACTGCCGTTCTGGGTGATTCAAGGTGGGCGCAGACGGCCGCTGTACGTGGAAGGGACCAGGGGGCGCTTTCGCCTCTGGGCCGGAGGAGAAGGGGCCGGCGAGGTTGGCGGCACCGATCCGGGAGAGATCGCGGGACTGGCCCTGCGGCCGAAGGCGCTGGCGCTGACCGCCTTCTCGCGGCTATGCGTCGTGGACTTCTTCGTGCACGGCGTCGGCGGCGGGCGTTACGACCGCGTGACCGATGCGGTGATTGCCGGCTTCTTCGGCCTGACGCCCCCTCGGTATGCGGTCGTGACGGCCACGCTGCACCTCCCGCTCAGTGAGTTCGACCCGACCGAGGAGCGGGCGGCGTTGCAACGCCGGATTTTGGAGCTGCAGCACAACCCGGAGCGGATACTGACCGAGCCCTCGCAAGAGCACCGCCAATGGATCGATGAGAAGTGGCAGCTGATCGGGCGCCTCGAGCGCAAATCGCTGACGCGGCGAGAGCGACGCGAGATCACCCAGCGCATCCGGCAGCTCAACGAACAACTCTCGCACGCGCTTGAGGATGAACGGCGCGCGCTCGAACGCCGCCTTGCCGCGCTCGATGAAATCAGCCAGGCGTCGGCGGCGGCAACCTACCGCGGCTATCCGTTCTGCTTCTTCCCGAGGCGTGTGGTGGACGAACTCGTCGATGGGATGGTCAGTGAATCGAAGCATGGATAAAGACGGTGAGTCAGAAATCCCGAGCACGCCGAGATTCGTGCGCGAATCAGAATTCGCGCACGGACATGAATTCGCACTCGAGCTCCGCGGCGTCTGGAAATCGTACGGGGACACCCAGGCGTTGCGGGATGTGTGGCTGGGAGTGCGGCGCGGCCTGGTGCTGGCAGTGTTAGGTCCGAACGGCGCGGGGAAGAGCACGCTGCTGCGTATTGCCGCGGGCATCGCACGGCCGAATCGTGGCGACGTGTGCATCGACGGCCGTTCGCTTGCCACCGATCCCAGCGTCCGGCGCCGGGTCGGCTTCGCCGGTCACCTGTCTTTCCTCTACGGCCACCTCACGGCGGAAGAGAATCTCAGATTCTACGCGCAGCTGTACGGATCGGATCCCGAGCGCACGCTGGACCAGCTTGATCGGTTCGGCCTGATGCCGTACCGGCGCCGGCCGGTGCGGACCCTGTCACGCGGCCTGGTCCAACGGGTGAGTCTGGCGCGCGCGCTGCTGCACGATCCCCAGGTTGTGCTGCTGGACGAACCGTTCACGGGGCTGGATTTGGACGCCGCTCGAATGTTTCGCGAGACGATCGCAGACCTGCGCGCGGGAGGCCGCGGCGTGGTCATGGCCACGCATGCCTGGGCGGACGCGCAGGAGCTTGCCGACGAAGCCGTGGTGCTCGTCTCAGGCCGCTTGGCGCTACAGGAGACGGCGTCGGCGCTGGACCGCGATCGGCTGGCGGCGCTGTATCAGACGGTGTAGCGATGCGCGTGTGGTGGGTGATCGTCCGGAAAGACCTCACGATCGAGGGCCGGGCCCGTGACCTGCTCCCGGCGATGGCCATCCTCGTGCTCCTGCTCCTGGCCATGACCGGTGCCACCGGGCTCCGCGCCGAGAGCGCCCCCGCGATCCTGTGGATCTCGGTTGCCGTCTCCGCCGCCTACGGTCTCACCCGCAGTTTCCATCAAGAGACCGATCAAGATCAGCTGCACGGGTTGCGCCTGGCCGCGGTCGACCCTGCGCTCATCTTCCTCGGCAAGGCCACGGCGAACTTCCTGATCGTGACGACGGTGGAGATGGTGGCGCTTGCGGCGGTGACGGTGTTCTTCGACGTCTCGTTCGGCGCCAGGATCCCTCATCTGGTCGCCGTGCTCTTGCTCGGCACGGCGGGGTTAGTGGCGATGGGCACGCTGCTCGCTGCAATGCTGGCGGCCTCGCGCATGCGGGAAGCCCTGCTGCCCGTGCTATTACTGCCACTCTCCGCGCCGGCGGTGATGGCGGCGGCGGGGGCCACGGCAAAGCTCTTCCCCCCGAACGCAGAGCCAGTCTTCGGCGAAATCCGCCTGCTGCTCGCGTTTACACTCTTGTTCGTGGCGGCGGCGATGCTGGTCTTCGAGCACGTCGTCGAGGATTAAGGATCATCCCATGGCGCGTGTGCTGCTGGTGGACGACGACCGCAGGCTTCTCTCGCTGCTGGAGCGCGGGTTCCGTTTCGAAGGCTTCGAGGTCGTTGCCGCCCACGACGGGGAGGCTGCGGCGGCGGCGGCGAGCGCAGCCCGGCCAGACGTCGTCATCCTCGATGTCGGCATGCCGGGGCGCGATGGCTTCGCGGTGTGCCGCGACCTGCGGCGTGATCTCGATGTCCCGGTCATCATGCTCACGGCGCGCGACGAGGTCGGTGACAAGGTTCGCGCGCTGGACCTCGGCGCCGACGACTACGTCACCAAACCGTTCGCCTTCGACGAGCTGGTGGCGCGGGTCCGCGCCGTCCTGCGCCGCCGCGGCTCAGACCCGACTCCTCGGGTGACATTCGCCGACGTCATCTTCGACATCGCGACACGCGAGGTGACTCGCGCCGGCCGCCTGGTTGCGCTCACGGCGCGCGAGTTCGACCTGCTCTTGCACTTCATGCGCCACCCGCATCAGGTCTTCAGCCGGGACACCATCCTGTCGGCGGTGTGGGGCGACAGCTTTGAGGGTGACGCGAAAGTAGTGGACGTCTACGTGGGATACCTGCGGCAGAAACTCGGCGAGCCCTGGATCCTCCAAACGATTCGCGGCGTCGGGTACGTCCTCAAGGAGTAGGCCGTGTATCTGCGCGCGCGTCTTGCGGTCTTCTTCGCGCTCCTCGTCGGCGCCACCCTGGCCCTCGCCGGCGCGGCGACCTACAAGCTGACGCGCGTCGGGCTGCTCCATGAGATCGAGCGCGACGTCGCCCGCCGCGCGGCCGTCTTCACGGCGAGTCCGCCCGGCCCGCCGTACCACCTGGACGTCTTTGCGGCCCCAGACATCTTCCTTCAGGTGGTCACGCTCAAGGGATGGCCGATCGCATCATCCGGCAACCTCGGACAGCGCATTCTGCCGCTGACAGATCCGATGCGTGACGGTCGAGTGGTGGAAGCACGGGTGAACGCGCGGCCGTTGTATCTCACCGCAGCGGCTCTGGCCCCGGATCGGTATATGATCGTGGCGCGCTCGCCGGTCACGATCTATGGGGCATTGAGAACGCTCCGCCGGTTGCTTTACGTCGTCACCGGGGGTGGACTGTTGGCGGCGGGCATGCTGAGCTGGTTCTTTGCCCGTGCTGTGCTCCGGCCCGTAGAACAGGTGGCCGCCGCGGCGCAGCAGGTAAGGCTCAGTCGTGATCTGGGTCAGCGGGTCGGCTACGACGGGCCCGCCGACGAGCTTGGACGGCTGGTGGGAACGTTCAACGAGATGCTGGCCGAGCTGGAGGGGGCCTACCACCAACTCGACGACAGCAATCAGCAGTTGCGGCGATTTCTCGCCGACGTGGCGCACGAGCTGCGCGCGCCGCTCACCCTCGTCACCAGCAACGTGGATCTGCTGCGAAAGCTCGGAGACCGCGACCCGGGATTCGCCACGAAGGCCCTGGCAGACATCCGCGCGGAAACGGAGCGGATGGCGCGGATGATCACGCAGCTGCTCATCCTCGGCCGGGCCGATGCGGGAACGGATGTCCAACGCCGGCCGCTCGTGCTCGGAGATGTTCTGGCCGATGCCGTGCGTCACGCGCAGAGCACGGCCGACGGCGTGACCCTGCGGTTGCTCGATGCCCAGGTACTGGACGGGGTGGTGGTGACGGGGAACGATGACTACCTCAAGCAGTTGTTTTTGATTCTGCTAGACAATGCTGTGAAATACTCTGGGCCGGGAAAGGAAGTGCGCATCGAGCCAGAGGTGAAGGGGGGCGCCATCCGGATCTCCATTATCGACCAGGGGGCTGGCATCGACCCATTGGACCTGCCTTACATCTTCGATCGGTTCTACCGCGGCCGGAACACCTCGGGCGTCACCGGCACCGGTCTCGGTCTCGCCATCGCCCGGTGGGTAGTCGACCAGCACGGTGGCGGAATCGAAGTGGACAACGCGCCCGGCCGAGGAGCGAGGTTCACGGTGTCATTGCCGTACGGCACCGCCTCTGGAGCTTAGGCGCGTTTCTTACGGGATTCTTACCGTCCTCCCGCCGCGGGCTTACATTCATCCGGTAACGTGCTGTGATGGGGTGAGGTCTATGACTCGCTGGTCTCCCGTGCCCGCAGTTGCGGCAGTGCTGCTGTGGGTGGTGTTGGCCGGCGCTGCGCCGGCCGGCCTGCCGCCACGACTCGCGGATTATCAATCCTGGACGAAAATGAATGCCAGGCTGATGGATGACCCGAGTAATCCTCGGGCGGGCCCGAAGAATACCTTTACCAACCTCGGCCCAGAGACGCTGCGCTCGCTGGTCGCCGAAGGCGGACGGCTCCGCGCGGCATTCCCTGACGGGACGATCATTGCCCGCGAAACGCTGGATGTGGCCGCGGGATTCGTCCGGGTGCTCTTCGTGATGGAGAGGGACCGCCGTGCAGCCCGCACCAGGGGTTGGAAGTTCTCCGCGTTTACCCGTCAGGCCGCCGATCAGGCATTCCAGGAGGGAGCAATCCCAGACCCTGTGGCGCGCTGCCTGAACTGTCATCTGCAGATGGGCGCCACCGATCTTGTCTTCACACCGTGGCTGAACCGCGCGGATCTGCCTTCCGCGCGCACGCCGAGTGTGCCCGATCGGGTCGAGATGTTCAACTACCGGTTCGGTCCGCAGACGCTGCGTGTCCGTCCGGGCGCCTCCGTGGTGTTTGTAAACTACGATGCGGTAGTGCACGACGTCAAGGCGGCCGATCGCGCGTTCGAGTCAGGGAATATCCCGGTGCTGGGGCGATTCTTCCACACCTTTGAGCGTGCGGGGACGGTGGACTACTTCTGCGCCGTGCATCTTGAAATGCGCGGGCGCATTATCGTCGAACCCTGAGGAGGTCCTGATGCGGCGGTCGGCCATCCTGCTCGTCCTGGGTCTGGTGTTGGCCGTGTTGGGCTCCGCATTCGCACAGCAGGTCACCGTCGTGGACATCCGCGACTTCGCCTTCGAGCCCCATGAGGTGAAGGTGACTAACGGCGCCACCGTGCGATGGGTGAACCGTGATTCCGCCCCGCATTCCATCGCGATGGAGGGCGGCCGTCCCGGCAGCTCCGGTCAGCTCGATCCGGGCAAAGAACACGCCCTCACCTTCAGTGACGCCGGGCGGTTCACGTACCGGTGCGGCGTGCATCCAACGATGCTGGGGATCATCGTCGTCGACTGATCCTCGCTCGATTCATCCTCCGAAGTGCGAGTGGCCGGAAGGCCTCGTTCCGCCTGCGGCGAACCCGATGAAATCGGGGGTTGATGATGCTGCTGCTTGTCCTGGCCGGCGTCCTGGTACCCGCCGGCGTCTTTCTTGCCCTGGTCGTGGCCCCGGTCGAAGCATTTCAGGGCGAGCCATACCGGATTTTGTACGTGCACGTTCCCAGCGTGGTCACCGCGTATGTCGCCTTCACGGTCACCTTCGTCGGCAGCATTCTCTATCTGATGCGGCGCCAGGCGCGGTTCGATCGACTGGCGGCCGTTTCCGCGGAGCTGGGCCAGGTGTTTCTCACCCTCGTGCTGATCACCGGGCCGATCTGGGGCAAGCCGGTCTGGGGGGCGTGGTGGACGTGGGACGCCCGGCTGACCACGGCGCTCATCCTCTGGTTTATCTTTGCCGGCTATCTGATGCTGCGCGCGTGGTCCGGTCCTGAAGCGGGCAGGGCGGCGGCGGTGGTGGCCATCATCGGGTTCCTGGATGTCCCGCTCATCCACTGGTCGGCCGTGTTGCTGCGCACGCTGCATCCCCAACCGACGGTATTCCGGCCGGAGGGGCCCGCGCTTCCGGCGTCAATGCTCGCGATTCTGCTGTTCAACATGGCGGCGTTTGTCATCACCTACTTGGCGCTGTTGCGCCTGCGCCTTCGACAGGAAGTGCTTCGGGATCAGCTGCGCGCAGGAGCGGCGGCATGAGTTACGTCGTAGCCGCCTATCTCATCACCCTGGCCGTGCTCGCCGGCTACGTCTGGACGGTGTGGGTGCGCCATCGCGAGTTGATGCGGGCCGCAGGGGACCGCCGATGAAGGCATCGCGCAAGCTCGCGCTCGGCCTCGCGGTGATCATCGTGGCCGTCGGGGCCGTAGCATACAGCGGCATTCGATCGGCCGCCGTGTATTACCTCACGCCGACAGAGTTTGCCGGCCGCGCCGATCTGCGCGGTGCGCAGGTCCGCCTCGCGGGCCGCGTGGTGCCGGGCAGCGTGCGGCGCATCGACGGGCGCGTCGTAGGGTTCCGGATCACCGACGGGGCCACGGTGCTCGACGTGCACTACGACGGGCCGCTTCCCGACCTGTTTGCGGAGAATCGCGACGTGCTGGTCGAAGGCCGCCTCGGCGGCGCGTCGCTCAACGCGACCCGCGTGATGACCACCCATCCCACAGAATATAAGGAAGGAACTCCGGGGCGGTGATCCTGCTGAGTGCGGTGTTTGCACTCGTCTGGATCGTGCTGATGGCGGCGCTTCTCCGGGTCCGGCGAGAGCAGCAGATGCTCGAACGCCGCATCATGAGCCGCCCGGCATCCCGTTGATAGCCTGATGGCGGATCTCGGGACGTTTGCGCTACTCGCGGCTCTGGTGGTCGCGCTGTATGGGATCGTCACAGGCGTCCTGGGGCTGCGCCGCGGGGACGCGGTGCTGCTCAGGGCGGCGCACCGATCGGTGACCGCGTGGGCGGCGTTCATCGCCCTGGCCTCCGGGGCGCTGTTCGTGGCGCTCGTGAGCCGGGATTTCTCCATCCGCTACGTCGCGGAGACGACGAATCGCAGCCTACCGCTTATCTACACCATCAGCGCATTCTGGGGAGGCCACGCCGGTTCGCTGCTGCTCTGGGCGTTCGTGCTCGGAGCCTACGCCGTCGCCGCGACCCACGGGCTGCGCCGCGCGCCGAGCCTCGCGCCGTATGTCACGCTCGTGCTGCTGTCCACCGCGGCGTTCTTCACCGCGACCCTCGCCTTCAGCAGCAACCCGTTTTCCACATTCCAGGTGCCGCCGCCGGATGGCCGCGGGCTCAACCCGCTGTTGCGTAATCCGTGGATGGCCGTGCACCCGCCCGCGCTCTACCTCGGATTCGTCGGCATGACGGTGCCGTTCGCGCTTGCGCTGGCGTCGCTTCTATCAGGGCGCGCCGACCAGGAGTGGCTCGCGCTCGCGAGGCGGTGGGTCCTCACTGCGTGGGTGTTCCTGACCCTCGGCCTGCTGTTCGGAGCGAAATGGTCGTACGTGGTGCTGGGGTGGGGGGGCTACTGGGCGTGGGACCCGGTCGAAAATGCGGCGCTGATGCCGTGGCTGACGTCGACCGCCTTCCTGCACTCGATCCAGATCACGCAGCGCACGGGATTGCTTGCGGGATGGACCACCGCCTTGATGCTCGTCTCGTTCGCGCTGTCGATATTGGGGACGTTCCTCACCCGCAGCGGAGTGTTGAGTTCGGTACACGCTTTCGCGAACTCGACCGTGGGGCTGTACTTCCTGATCTTCCTTGGTGTCTCGGTGCTCGTCTCATTCGGGCTCCTGCTGTGGCGGGGACGCCGCGTGCCGGGCGGTGATCCTGTGGAGTCCGTACTCAGCCGGGAGGCGGCCTTCCTGGCCAACAACGTGCTCCTGGTGGTGGCCGCCGCGGCCGTGCTGTTCGGCACGCTCTTCCCGATCTTCGCCGAGGCCGCAACCGGCGATCGCATCAACGTGGGCCCGCCCTACTTCAATCAGGTCATCGTGCCGATCGTCCTCCTCCTGCTCGCGCTGATGGCGGTCGGCCCCCTATTGTCCTGGCGCCGCGCAGATCCCGCGGAGCTCACCAGCACCCTCACCGGACCCGCCGCCGGTGGTCTTCTTGTCGCTGCCGCGATTGCCGCGCTCGGCATTCGGAATGTCTCTGTGCTTCTGCTGGCGGCGCTGTGCGCCTTTGTCGCCGGCACGATCGTGCTCGAGTTCGCGCGCGGCGTACGGCTCCGCCGGACGCATGGGGAAGCCTTGCCGATCGCGCTCGTCCGGCTCGTTGACCGCAACCGCCGGCGCTATGGCGGCTACATCGTGCACTTCGGCATCCTGGTGATGCTTGTCGGGATCACGGCTTCGTCGGTCTTCTCCACGCAGACGCAGGCCACGCTCGCGCAGGGCGACCGGATGCGCATCGGCCGGTACGAGCTGCGCTACGAGGATGCGCAGGGCTTCCGGGGGCCCGATCTGCGTATGACCGCGGCGCGTCTCACGGCGTTCGATGGCGTGTCGTCGACGCCGCTCACACCGCGCCACCTCTACCACGAATCGCAAGATGAGATTACCGCAGAGGTGGCCATCCGTAGCACCTGGAGGGACGATCTCTACGTGGTGTTGATCGGTCTGTCGGCAGACCGCGTCGCCACTTTCCGCGTGCTGCTCAATCCCATGGTGCAGTGGCTGTGGACCGGAGCGCTCGTCATCGTGTTCGGCGGGCTCATTGCCGCATTACCGGCGCGGCGCCCGCAAGAAAAGGAACGCCCGGCCTATGTGGAGCAGACCGCAGTAGCGGCAGGAAGCCGGATCAGATGATCTACGCACTGGTCCTGATTCTGGCGCTTTCCTCTGTCACATCTGCCACTTCCGCACCCCGCACCGACGTGGCCATCGGGTTGCTGCTCATCGCGGTCGACGCGCAGCGCGATCACCTGCGCATTTCCGAGGCGTTGCGGATCAGCAACCCCGGGCGCGAGGCCGTCGTAGATCTCCGCATCACACTGCCGCCGGCGTCGCAGTACGTCACGTTTCACCGCGGGCTCGTCCGTCCGTCCGAGACGGACGATGGGTTCCGGGACAGGATCCGCCTCCCCCCAGGGCTGACCGAAGTGGCCTACAGCTATGCGCTTCCAAGCAACCGCCGCGCTACGTTCATTCGCTCGTTTCCGCTTCCGATACGGCGGATGGAGATCGTCGCGCGCGGTCGCGGGATCAGTCTGCGCGCGGGGCGTGGACAGCCGCTGGCACCACTGGCCGTCGCCGGTGAGCACCTACCGCGTTGGGAAGTGCGCACGGTCCGGGCGGGGGAGGGCATCACCGTCGTTCTTGCCGGCCTGCCTGTTTCGCGTCCCTGGCTGCCTTATGCTGCTGCCGCGGTCCTGGCCGCCGCGCTTGCTGTCAGTCTCTGCATTCGGCTCACGCGCGCGCCGGCGCGAACGGGAGGAGTGATCGCCGGCTCGCAGAACTTTTGATGCTTGGAATGTCCCTCCGCTTTCGCCTGCTCGTCGCTCTGCTCATCATCAGTTCGCTCTTCCTCGCTGCGTGTCAGCCGACGGTCGGGGTCGGAAGGGCGGTTGCCAGGCTCGAGCCCACACTTCCGGCGCCCAGGGACCCGTCCGTGGTCCCCGTGCGCCCCTCGGCCATCGAAGGCCGCAGGATCTTCGCGCGCGCGCAGTGCGTGCAGTGTCATGGGCCGGAAGGCCTCGGCGACGGCCCCATTGCCGGCGCGCTGACATCTCCCGGCAAGAGCATCATGACGGACTTCTTTCGCCTGCTCGGCATTCAGCTGCGCGGTGAGCGGCTCCCCAGCCGCCCCGCAAACTTCCACAACCCCGTAGCGATGCGGCTGAACAGCCCCTTCAGCATGTACGAGACGGTGACGCGCGGGCGGCCGCACACCGCGATGCCGGCCTTCCCCGCTGAGGGCGGCAAGCCCGGGTACGGCGCCACGTTATTCGGGCCTCGCGGCTCGGAAGTAAGACTGACCGACGAGGAGCGCTGGCACGTCATCTTCCACGAGTGGACGTACGCCTCGACGCGAGAAGAGGTGGCGCGAGGAAAGCGGATGTATGAGACCAGGGCGATCGACATCGACGGCCGTGCCCTGACGTGCGCGTCGTGTCACGGCACGCGAGGAGACGGCCGGGGACCGGTTGGGGTGGAACTGTCAAAGAAGATCTGGGGCTGGGCGCGGGGGCAGGGATCAGGGGTCTTCACGGATATCAACCTGATGTCCCAGCGCAAGCCGACAGAGGTCTACCAGCGCATCGTGGATGGGAGCGCGAACATGCCGTCGTATCGCGGGAAACTCACTGATGACGAACTCTGGGCGCTGGTGAACTACATTTATACGTTCATCTATGATTATCCGTGGTGATTTGAGATAGAGCGCGCCTGAGAAAGACGCGCGGGGATGCCCTTGCGCATCCCCGCGGACACCGGTATCGTAAAACTGGATGGACGCAGACCAGAAGGCCCAACTTGATCGACGCAGATTTCTGAAGCTGGCTACGGCGGTTCCGGCGGTAGCCGCGGTGGCCGCGCTGGCTTCACCCCTGCTGCGGATGCTGAAGCCTAACGTCGGCAGGTTCCAGCTCCTGGCCCCGATCGCGGAGGACACACCGCGCGGAGACCCGATCGTTGCGGCGAATCTCTCCGAAGTCGCCAAGCCCTGGGACTTCAAGTACTTCGTGTTCACGCAGCGGTACCCTCAGTACACGCCCGAGGGATTCAAGGCGGCCAACATGCCCGGAGTCGTCATCCGTCTGCCCTATAAGATTCGTTTGCCGCTGGGGTGGGCGCGGGTCATTGGCAAGGAGCCCAAGGTTACCGAGAGCGACATCATCGTGTACTCGCG
The DNA here is from genome assembly GCA_020028535.1 of Armatimonadota bacterium. Classification (GTDB taxonomy): domain Bacteria; phylum Sysuimicrobiota; class Sysuimicrobiia; order Sysuimicrobiales; family Kaftiobacteriaceae; genus Kaftiobacterium. Next base: position 17,240 of record JAIBHM010000012.1, read on the forward strand.
TATCTGCCCGCATCTCGGCTGTATCTACAACTACGTGCCGAACTACAAGGAAATCACCGCGGGGTATGGTGGGTATGCCCCGCCGCCGCAGCGCCAGCACGCGCTGATGGGTTGCCCGTGCCACCTCAGCATCTACGATCCGGCGGATCGGGACGTGCCGGGCCGCGTCCTTTCCGGCCCCGCGCCGCGCCCGCCGCGCACCTTCCTGTTCGAGCTGCAGGGCCAGAACATCGTCGTCACCGACGTCGAGCCCGGCGGCATCGCCTGACGCAGATGTGGGATCGCCTGCGCGACTGGATCCGCCAGCGCCGCGAGAAGCTCGACCTCTTCGACGAGACCCTCGTCGCCCGGCAGGGCAACCCTTTGTACCTCCTGGGCCCGATGTTGTACTACTTCTGGATGATCACCGTCGTCAGCGGTGTCATCCTGATGATCTGGTACGAGCCCACGACGGCGGGCGCGTTCACCTCGATCGACCGCATCCAGCACGAGGTCCCGTTGGGCTGGTTGGTCCGGGGTCTGCACAAGTACGCGGCCGACGGCTTGATCCTGGTCCTTATCCTCCGGATCTACCGGATGTACTTCCTGGGCGAATACAAGAAGCCGGGCGAGCTTTCCTGGATGCTTGGATTCCTCGGCCTGATCCTGGCGATGATCTCGGGGATCACCGGCTATCTGCTGATCTGGAACCAGCGCGCGTTCTGGGCGGCGAAGACGGTGCTCAGCGTGCCGGTATACTTCGATCAGATTCCCATCCTCGGGCCGATGGGATTCGGCTCGATGATCGCCTACATTTTCCTGGGCGGTCCCGCCGTCGGGCAGGCCACGATCACCCGCTTCTACGCCATCCACTTCGGCATCTCGCT
>JAIBHM010000089.1 GCA_020028535.1 Armatimonadota bacterium
GAGTGTGAGGTCCGCTTCCCCGTCGGCGACATCGAGGCGTTCCACCGGCGCCTCGGCTCGCTCGGCGGCCGCGTCGTCCTGGACTACGCGTTCACCGACCACTACCTGCGTCCGGCCGCAAGGCCGTGGGACCCGCGCGAGCGCGCCCTGCGCATCCGCGAGCACATGTCCCCCGAGGCGGGGAGCGAGATTCTCCTCACGCACGTTGAAATGACCTCCGCCGAGGGGTTCTCCTTTAAGCAATCCCGCTTCCCCGAGGGCAAACTCCGGCTCTACGCAGGCCCGCTGGCCGACTGTCGGCGGATCGTGGAGAGCCTCGGCTTCCTCCCTTGGATCGCCGTGCGCAAACGCGACGGGAAGCTCTTTGAGATCCCGGAGCTCGGGGAGCTTGTGACGGAGCACGTCGAAGGTATGGGCTGGATGTGCGAGGTGGAAGAGGAAGGCAGCGATCCCCGGGCGGCCGTGAGCGCGATCCGGCGCAAGCTGGAGGCCCTCGGCGTGACACCCGACCAGGTGACGGCTGAGCCCGTGGCCGCGCTCGTTTCGGCCGCGGCGGCTGGGCAGCCACGCAAGGTCTATTTCTGCGGGTCGATTCGCGGGGGACGCGCGCTACAGCCGCTGTATCGCACCATCGTTGATTTCCTCCAGGACCGCGGCTTTGAAGTACTCACGACGCATGTGGCTGCCTCTGACGTCCTGCTGCAGGAATCCCGCGAGGGGCTCACTGCTGCCGGTATCTATGCGCGTGATATGCGCTGGCTCTCTGAGTGCGAGCTTGTCATCGCGGAAGTCTCTACGCCATCGCTGGGCGTGGGCGTCGAGGTCACCGAGGCCCAGCATATGGGAAAGCCCATCCTCGCGCTTGCGCGCTCGGATGCACAGCTCTCCGCGATGATCGCCGGCAACCCGGCTCTGAAGATGCTCACCTATGAGAACGAAGCCGATCTCTTTCGCAAGCTTGCCGCCGAGGTCGAGGAACGGCGCACTGCGCGGGCCGCAGCGCCGTCGCATTGAACGAAGGGGGAGCTAACGGAACCGGCGTGAGGGACTCGATGGAAGTCACGCGCTCGGACGACCGCTTCGCGATGCTGCCGTGGGAGCGGCTGCGCGACAAGACCGTGACCGTCGACGGCAAACCGTATGCCGCCTACAAAGGTCTGGAAGGTGCATACCGCTTCGAGCGGTTCGTCCTGTACATCGATGAGGTCATTGTGGAGCCGCCCGGAGTCCCGTCGCCGATCCGGGTGCGGGTCGACCAGGCCGAGGCGCGCTTTCCGAAAGACCTGTGGTCGTCTCCGGTCCGCAAATCTGCGCTCGAGGACTTCATCGCCCGGCGGTGGCTTGACGGCGCGCGTAGGGTGGGCCGTTCCCGCGGCGGACGCGGCGGTGTGGGCATCGAGGCCGGAGGCCAGCAGATGCTGCCCCGGACCGCCTGCAGGCTGGCCGAAGACTACGTGGAGGTGCGGGCCCAAATCGTTCTCCCAACCGAGGGTCGTAAGGCCATCGCGAAGGCGCTGGCGGCCCTGCTGCTCGAGGATCTGGCGCAGATTGTGGAGGGCGCGCTGCTCTATGCGGGGCTGAATCCGCAGAACGCGCAGCGCCACGTGGAGGTGGCGGAAGACGCGGCCGCGCTTCGCGCGCAGCTCGTGGAGCGCGGGCTGGTGACATTCGTGGGAGACGGCGCCGTGCTTCCGCGAGAGGGTGACTCCGAGCGCCCGCTGCTGTCCCATCTGGTGACGTTCCAGTCCCCGGAGGAGCTGCGGGTGACGCTTCGGGCGCCGCACCGGGGTGAGATTTCCGGCCTGGGCATCCCGCGGGGCGTGACCGTGGTCCTGGGCAGCGCGTTCTCGGGTCGCAGCACGCTGCTGCGCGCGATCGCCTCCGGCGTCTACAACCATCTTCCCGGAGACGGCCGCGAATACTGCGTGACGCTTCCGGACGCGGTGATGGTGCAGGTGGATCCGGGGCGCCGCGTCGAGGGTGTGAACCTCACGCCGTTCATCACGACGCTCCCCGGGGGCGAGGATCCGACGCGCTACCGCGGCGAGCACGTCAGTGCGCTCGTCGCCCAGGCCGCCTCGATCAGTGAGACCCTCGAGGCGGGCACCTCGCTGCTGCTCGTGGACGAGGACACCTCCGCGCCGCGGCTGCTGGCGCGCGACGTGATGTGGCGGCACCTCGCTCCCGAGGCGAAGGACCCCGTCACGCCCCTGGCCGATCTGATCCGCCCGCTCTATGCCGAGCATGGCGTCTCGTGCATTATCGTCGCCGCGACCGGCAGCAGCCTCCCAGGCGTTGCGGATACCGTGATGGCGATGGATGCGTTCCGGCCGTCGGTTGTGACGAGCCGGGCCAAGCAGATCGCCGGGGAGTGGCCCGCCGTGCGCGTGGCAGAATCGCGTGGTTTCGGCGGCATCCATCACCGGATCCCCCTGGGGGACAGCCTCGGATTTCTCCGCGGCCGGAAGTTCCGGCCCGACGCCCCGTCCGCGCGCAGCCTCACCCTGTCCCGAGAGTTGATCGACCTACGCATGGTGCCCTCACTGGTCGATGCGGGACAAACCCGCGCGATCGGTGCCGCGCTGATCCACGCCGTCGAACGGGGCTATTTCGACGGGACGCGCACACTGCGCGAGGTGCTCAGCCTGCTGGAGGCCGATCTCGCCTCGGGGGGGCTTGATGCGCTCTCTGTGCACGAGTTCCCGACCGGCGAATATGCCATGCCCCGCCGCCAGGAGATCGCGGCCGCGCTGAACCGGCTGCGCACGCTCCGGGTGAAGGCCTAACAGGAAGCCTGCCGCTCCGCACGAATCTCCCGGCATTACACCCCACCACGCACATCGGAGGCATTGCTATGCCCGACAGTGTGAAGTATCTCCTCGACGAGGCGCGCATCCCGAAGGCCTGGTACAATATCGCGGCGGATCTGCCCGTCCCGCTCCCTCCGGTGATCCATCCCGGGACCAAGCGGCCCATCGGCCCCGAAGACCTCGCGCCGCTGTTCCCCATGGATTTGATCCTGCAGGAAGTGAGCACGGAGCGGGAGATCCCTATTCCCGACCCTGTACGGGACATTTACCGGCTGTGGCGGCCGACTCCGCTGTACCGCGCGCGGCGGCTCGAGCAGGCGCTGGACACACCCGCCCGCATCTACTACAAGTACGAGGGCACGAGCCCCGCGGGCAGCCATAAACCCAACACCGCCGTGGCGCAGGCCTTCTACAACAAACAGGCCGGCGTGCGCCGCCTGACCACGGAGACCGGCGCGGGTCAGTGGGGCAGCGCGCTGGCGATGGCCTGTCAGTTCTTCGGTCTTGAGTGCACCGCGTACATGGTGAAGGTGAGTTTCGAGCAGAAGCCCTACCGCAAGGTCATGATGCAGACCTGGGGCGCGGAGGTGATCCCGAGCCCCAGCGAACGCACCCGCGCGGGGCGCGACATCCTCGAGCGAGACCCGCGCTCACCCGGCAGCCTGGGTATCGCGATCAGCGAGGCTGTCGAGGACGCGGCCACGCACGAGGACACGAAGTACTCGCTCGGCAGCGTGCTCAACCACGTGTTGATGCACCAGACCGTGATCGGGCTCGAGGCGAAGCAGCAGATGGAAATGGCCGGCGACTACCCCGATGTCGTCATCGGCAGCGTGGGTGGAGGGAGCAACATGTCGGGGCTGACCTTCCCATTCCTGCGCGACAAGTTCAACGGAAACGCGGTGCGCGTGGTGGCCGTGGAACCCGAAGCGTGCCCCACGCTCACGCGGGGCGATTACCTCTACGACTTCGGAGACACCGCTGCGACCACGCCGTTGCTCAAGATGTACACGCTTGGCCATAGCTTCATCCCGCCCGCCATTCACGCGGGGGGACTACGCTACCACGGTGATGCGCCGCTGCTTTGCCTTCTGTACCATCACAAATACGTGGAAGCCGTCGCCTATCACCAGCATCCGGTCTTTGAAGCCGCGGTGCAGTTCGCGCGGACGGAAGGCATCATCCCCGCGCCGGAGGCGGCTCACGCGATCCGCAAGGCCGTTGACGAGGCGTTGATCTGCAAGCGCGACGGGATGAGCCGCACGATCCTGTTCAACCTGAGCGGGCATGGTCACTTCGACCTGGGCGCGTACGAGGCGTTCCTGGCGGGGAAACTGGAAGACTACGCGTACCCGGAGGAGCAGGTCGAGCGGGCGATGCGGGAACTGGCAGCGATCCAGCCCTAGCCGACCGAAACGGCTCGAGCCGAAACGGACAGGCGCTGGCAGCCGCGCGGTTGGACTACGATCGGCAGTACGCGCACTGGCCGCGGAAGACAACCTCTTGCTGTCTGACGGAGAAGCCGCGACGCTGCTCGGGCGGGACCTCGACCGGCGGGACGTCCACGAAGACATCCTTGATCTTTCCGCATCTGTCGCAGACGAGATGGTGATGGAGGTGCGGGTTCACGCAGAACCGCTTGCTGCCGGTGCCGAGGTCGATGGAGCGGATGGTATTGAGGCCCTCGAGCTCGTCAAGGATTGCGTAGACCGTACGGAGCGAGAGCGTTGGCATGTGCCGGGTGGCCCACAGGTGAACGGCCTCTGCCGAGGGATGCTCGGCGCCCATCTTCTGGACGATCCGGAACACGAGGGAGCGCTGCGGCGTCACGCGCAGCCCTTTCGCTCGGAAGGCCTCTTCGATACCCTGCCAGTTTGTCATCGGACCTCTAGCCAACAACAATTGTTGATGAAATCAGTCAACTTCCAGAACCCGCGCCAGACGCGGCGAATCAACCTTTTTGAGGCAAACCGCGTCACAGGGAGGGGATTGACCGGACTCCAGAACTAGGATAGCCTAACCGCGGTCACCTCTCAAGTTGTCCGTGGCGGTTGTGCTTCGTTCGAGGGGGAGGGTATGGCAGCATCACTTCTGATCACGCTGCGCGAGGGCCTCGAGGCAGCCCTGATCATCGGCATTATCCTCGCCTACCTGGCGAAGACGGGAAACCGCGACAAGTCCGCCTCGATCTGGTGGGGAACACTCGGCGCCGCGGTCCTCAGCGTGCTGGTAGGGGCGATCATCTTCCTCACCGCCGGCAGCTTTGAAGGCCGGACCGCGGAGATCTTCGAAGGCACTGCGATGTTCACCGCCGTCGGCGTGCTGACGTACATGATCTTCTGGATGCGCAAGCAGGCAATCAACATCCGCACGCACCTGCACGCCCAGGTCAACACCGCATTGCAATCGGGATCGCGCCTGGCGCTGGGCCTGCTCGCCTTCGTCGCGGTGGGCCGCGAGGGCATCGAAACAGCCCTATTCATGTTCGCGGTCACGAAGACGGCCTCGCCCCTGGGAGCCACGTTCGGCGGACTGCTTGGTTTGGGCGTGGCCGTCGTGCTGGGATACCTGCTGTACCGTGGTACCTATCGGTTGAACCTGCGCGCCTTCTTTAACGTCACGAGCGTGCTGTTGCTGCTCTTCGCGGCGGGGCTGCTGGCGCACGGCATCCACGAGTTTCACGAAGCGGCGGTCATTCCCACCGGAATCGAGCACGTCTGGGACATCAACCACGTCTTGAACGAGAATTCCACCGCCGGGAGTTTGCTCCGGGCGGTCTTCGGATACAATGCCAACCCCTCGCTGGTCGAAGTCCTGGCCTGGGTGGCGTACCTCGCAGTCGTCGGGTGGATGTACTTCCGGCCCGCGACCCCTAGAGAGATGCGCGCCCAGCGCGCCAGCGCCTGATTGCCGGACCGGCATCTGACACCGACGCCTGGCCGTAATTCCACGTGTTCGTTGAGACAGACAACTCGGTCCGGACCGAGTTCTGTTCGGTGATCCGGCTGGGCTAGGACTCACACGATATGACAACCGACGAGATCATGGCTCTCGCCGTCAAGATGGCCGGGTTCCCGGGCGTCCCGGAGGACTCAGCGATCTTCGTCGGCGGCCGCAACATCCGCAAAGTCCTCTTCGGCGTCGACGTCGGCCCTGCCGAACTGATGGTGGCGAAAGAGCTCGGCATGGATCTCGTCATCGCCCACCATCCCACCGGCGTGTACCTTGACCAATGGAAGGTCCTGCTCCGGCATGTAGAGTTCATGACCGCGGCGGGCGTCCCGGAGGACGCGGCGCTTGGCGCGGTGGCGGAGCGGATCGAGGCAACCAAGCTCCGCGGGCAGATCTCCAACTTCGACCAGACGCCGTCGGTCGCGCGGCTGCTTGGGATGCCGTTCATGAATATCCACGCTCCGCTGGATGAGCTTGGCCGCCGGCGGCTGATCGAGGCGGTGAATGGGGTTCTCTCAGGCGGAAATGCCAGGGCGGTGGACGTGGTGAACGCGCTCGCCGCGCTGCCGGAAATGGCCGCGGCGGCGACCACAGTCCAGCAGGTGCTGGGCGATCCAATCAGTCCGGCGCGCAAGGTGGTCGTGGCGCACGGCGCGCTGACCAACGGCGGCTACCCTGTCGCAAAGACGTGCTTCGACCACGGCGTGGACGCGGTCATCTACATCCATATCGACTACGGTGATCTCCAACGCCTTCGGGCCGAGGGTCGCGGCAATCTGATCATTGTCGGCCACCTGGCCGGGGATTCGCTTGGATTTACGCCATTCATCGCGGAGTTGCGCAGGCGGGGTCTCCAGGTGACCACCTTCAGCGGCGTCATCGACGCCACGACGTGAGTTACAATGGAACCAATCGTGCGCGCCCCCTGGCTGCTCAATCTGACCGGCATCACTCCATATGCTGAGGCGTGGGATCTCCAGAAAGTTCTGGTCGCCGCGCGCCAGCACGGCATGATCTCCGACGGCCTCGTCCTGCTCGAGCACGAGCCGGTCTTCACCATCGGCCGCTCCACCAAGTCGGATCACCTGCTGTTTCCACGCGAGTACCTCGCCGGAGCGGGGTTCGGCGTTTTCGAGATCGAGCGCGGGGGCAGCATCACCTACCACGGACCCGGTCAGCTCGTCGGCTACCCCATCCTCGATCTGCGCGCGTACAACGAGGACATCGTGAAGTACATGCGTTCGCTCGAGGAGTCCCTGCTGCGCACGCTGCTCGACTTCGGGATCGAGGGAGAGCGCGTGCGGGGATACGCCGGCGCCTGGGTCGGTGCGGAGAAAATCGCCGCCGTCGGTGTGGCGGTGAAGCGCAGGGTGACCATGCACGGGTTCGCACTCAACGTCGACCCCGACCTCAACCACTTCGCCCTCATCAATCCGTGCGGGCTCGGTCGGCCGGTCACGTCGATGACGCGAATGCTGGGCAGAGCGGTGACGGTGGATGAGGTGCGGCCGGTCTACATCAGACGGTTTGAGGAGGTGTACCGACTGCAACTCGAGGCCGTAACC
>JAIBHM010000090.1 GCA_020028535.1 Armatimonadota bacterium
GCGGCCGCCATCGGCGAGAGCCCAATCGGAGGCGAGACCTCTGAGAGAACGGCGTAGTAGAAAATGAACATGTGTGCCGCCAGCTCATGAACGCCCAGTTTCGTCAGGGCGGGGGCCACCGTGACGGCGGCGATGATGTAAGTGGCGGTGATGGGCAGGGCGAGGCCCAAGACCCAGAGTGCCACGGCCGCGTAGAGCAGGGTGAGGATGAGGTTCCCGCCGGCGAGGCTGACGATGATGTCCGAGATCTTGAGGCCAAGTCCGGTAAGGTTGACGACGCCGACGATGATGCCCGCCGCCGCGGTGGTCACCCCGATATTCAAGACCTGCCTGCTCCCATTGGCCAGGGCGGCCACGAGCTTCCGGGGCCACAGCGCCGTCTCCCGCCGCAGGTAGCTGGACAGCCACGCCACGATGGTCGCCCAAACCACAGCCTTGATCGCGGTGAATCCGTACACCATGAAGGCGGGGATCACGACGAGCGAGCTCAGCAGATACCAGTAGCGGGCCGCCAACTTCCAGGGGTTCGTCGTCGGCATCTCCACAAACCGCAGCCCGAACCGTCGGGCGTCGAGCTCGATCATGAGGAAGATCGATAGATAATAGAGGGCAGTTGGGATGATGGCCATGATGATGACTTCCAGATAGGACACCTTCAGAATCTCCGCGATGATGAACGCTGCCGCTCCAAGGATGGGCGGAGAGATCACCGCGCCGATCCCACCAGCGGAGAGCAGTCCGCCGGCAGACTCACGATCGTATCCCGCCTTCTTCAGCAGCGGATACGTGACTGCGCCCACGGTCACAGTGGTCGCCACGCCGCTGCCGGATGGACCGCCAAGGAGAAACGATGCCACGGTCACGGCCTGTCCTGCACCCGTGCGGCGCCGTCCCGTTAGGGCGAAGGCCAGGTCGACGAAGAACTTTCCGGCTCCCGACTGCTCCAGGAACGAGCCATAGATCGTGAAGAGGATGATGAATGTAGCCGAGACCCCGATCGGGACACCGAACAAGCCCTCCAGGGACACGTACAGCTGGCCGACCAGGCGATCGAGTTCATAGCCACGGTGCGTCCAGGGGGCGGGAAGATACGGGCCTACGAAGGCGTACACGATGAATGCCGCAACGAGGAGGAGGAGTGCCTTCCCGACCGCGCGCCTGGTCGCCTCCAGCACCAGCACGAACGTGGTGATGCCGAACACCATGTCCAGTGTGTTCGGAATGGCCGAGCGATAGACGAACTGGTCGAAGTCAACAAGGATGTATCCGAGGGACGCGACGGTGGCCAGCGCCAGCACGATATCGGCGGGGTGGATGCGTTCCCGCGCGCGCTTCCACCCCGGGTAGAGCAAGAACGTGAGGAAGAGGACAAACAGCAGGTGGACGGCTCGATGGATGTGGGTGACGATGGTGGCGTTCGTGGCCCAGAGATGATACAGGGACATCAGGACGAGGATGGCCGTGATGATCTGCCCGGCGAGACCCGGCAGATGCCGGGTTTTGCCCTCGAACTCCTCGACGAGCTCCTCTAATTCAGCCTCGGTTTTCGGGAGCTTCTCCCGGTCCTCTCCCATAACGGTCAGCGCCTCAGCAATGAGCGGGCGGGCGCAGGGAAGCCCTGCCTGAGCGCAATGGTCACACGCGCCCCGGTTCCCGCCTGGTACAGCGGCACCTCCTGATCTCCTACCAGCAGCGTCTGACGCCCCGTCGGTCCGATCCGCGTGACGATGTGCGGCACGAAAGCCTTTACCGGTGAGACGAAGAACGGACCCTGCCGCGCATAGGGCCCGGGCAGGCTGTTGGACGCCAGGACCGCGTCGCTCGTGCTCCAAATCTCTCTCAGGGCGAATCCGCGCGGCGTTACTATGAAGTGCTCTTGCGTCTGAGCCAGGTAGAGCGAGTTGGTGTACTCGAGGATCACGGCCGACCCGTTGGAGACTGCGGCGGTCCAAAGGGTGTTTCCCTCTTCCGACGTGACAACAAGCCGATAGCGACCGGCGGCGGTGGCCGTCCAGATGAGGATGAGCGCGACCGCCGCCAGCAGCACCACGCGGGAAGATCTCACGGAACGCTTAAAAGCCCTCTATACCCCGCTCCCTGAAATAGCGGATGGCCCCGGGATGGAACGGCAGGGGCGAGCGGCCCCGGACACCGATGAGGGTAATATTTGTGGCCTCTTTATGCACGAGAGCCAGGTCGCCGCGCCGCTCATAGATGAGCTTGGTGATCTGATAGGCGAGGTTCGCGTCGAAGTCCCTGTGCGCGATAATCAGGTTCGCGACTCCAACTGTCGGGATGTCGAGGGGCGATCCCGGATAGTAGTCCTTCTGGATCACGGCCTTGAAATACAGGGCTCCGTATTTGCGCTGCAGCGCAGGTAGGAGGCTGTCGAGCGGCACGAGGCGGATCCGGATCCCGGGTGTGGTGGCCAGATCGAGGACCGAGGACGTGGGCAGCCCTCCGCTCCAGAAGAAGGCGTCCAGTCGCCGGTCCTTCATCGCGTCGGCCGACTCGGCAGGGCCGAGTCGCTCCCGGCGAAAGTCGCGCTCTGGATCGATACCGGCGGCCTCAAGGAAGCGCAGCGCGGTGACCTCTGTGCCGCTGCCGGGTGGGCCCAAGGACACGCGCTTGCCCTTGATGTCGGCAACCGTCGAGATGCCGCTTCCATCGAGCGTGACCAGATGGTTGAAGTTGTTGTAAATGGGCGTGAGCGTTTGTATCGAGATTGGGCGGCCGGGGTTGGTCCTGAACGGTCCTGCCGCCGTTGGCGCATCAACCGCAGTGTCTGCGAGGACGAATCCTATGGTGTCTGTGGGCCTGCGGTCGATCAGGCGGATGTTATCCGCGGACGCCGGGGTGACTTCCGCGGTGGCCTGTACGTTCGGGATGTGCCGGGAGATCAGCTGAGCGAGGCCTCCGCCAAGCGGAAAGTACACCCCGCCGGTCGTCCCGGTGACGATCGACAGCCTGACCGTGGGGGCGGACAGCGCCGCGGGAACCCAGACCGACACCGCAACGACTGCGACCACTGCGATGGCCGGCAGCCGCCAACCCGCTCGATTCATGACTCTCACCCTCCGGTTTTCTGAATGGATACTGAGGGATTCTCTGGGTGGCGCAGGCGGGCCTGCTTGACTCTGCCCGTGGGGAATTGCGATGTGGCCTGGCCTGTGTTATCGGAGACGAGGGTCCAGGGCCTCGCGCAGGCCGTCGCCGAGGAGATTCAGCGCCAGCACCGTGATGAAGATGGCGAGCCCGGGATAGATCGCCATCCACGGCGCTGTGCTGAGGTAGGCTTGCGCGAAGTTCAGCATCGAGCCCCACGACGGGGTGGGCGGCTGCGTCCCCAGGCCGAGGAAAGAGAGCGCAGCCTCAGCGGTGATCGCCGCGGCCGTGGCGAGCGAGGCCTGCACCAGGACCGGGGAGATGATGTTGGGAAGGATGTGCTTCCATATGATGCGTCCATCTCCGGCGCCGAGGGCCCTCGCAGCCTCCACATAGTTTTGTTCCCGCTCGCTCAGCACTTGACCGCGTGAGAGCCGGATGAAGGCGGGCATGAACACGATGCCGATGGCGATCATCGCCCGGTCGAGCCCCGCTCCAAGCACCGCCGCGATCGTCAGCGCGAGCACCAGGAAAGGGAAGGAAAGCATGGCGTCGGTGATCCGCATCAAGAGATCGTCGAGCCGTCCCCGATAGTAGCCGGAGACCAGGCCGAGCGGGAGACCGGCCATGACCGCGATCCCGACCGAGATCACGCCGGCCAGCAGCGACGTGCGCGTGCCGAAGATGACACGGCTCAGCACATCGCGGCCGAGGTCATCCGTCCCCATCAGGTGGCCTGTGTCTGGGGGTTTGAGAAGGTTGACGAAATCGGGTTTGATCGGGCTGTACGGCGCGATCCAGGACGCAAAGACCGCAAACACGATGATGAGCATGACGACCCAGAGTCCGACCAGGGCCAGGCGATTACGGGCAAACCGTCTCAGCAGGTAGCGAAACCCGTAGGTATGCCGCGTCCGCGGGCGCTCCTCGGCGGCCGGCGCCAGGGCGAGATCTGCGGCCCGCGGCCCCCGCATCATGCGGATCGTTCCTCGAGCCGGATGCGCGGGTCCAGGAATGCATAGACAACATCGACGGCGAGGTTCACCGCGACGATCGCCAGCGCGGCGAACAGCACGACGCCCTGGACCATCGGATAATCCCGCGTCAGGATCGAATCCACCGCGAGCCGGCCCACGCCGGGAACCGCAAAGATCGTTTCGGTGATCACGGCCCCACCAAGAAGACCCCCTAGCTGCAGCCCCATGATGGTCGCGACCGGGATCATGGCGTTCTTCAGCGCGTGACGGATGATCAACACCCGGTCGGACAACCCCTTGGCGCGCGCCGTGCGGACGTAGTCGCTGCCCAGCACCTCGATCATGCTGCTGCGCAGCAGGCGCATCACCAAGGCCGCCAGCGCTGTGCCCAGCACGATGGACGGCATCACCATGAGCTTGAGATTCCGCCCCAGATCGATCCACGGCTCGACGTATCCGCCCGGGGGCAGCAGGCGCGCGTTCACGGCGAGCAGGTAGATCAGCATGATGCCCAGCCAGAAGTTTGGGATCGAGATGCCGGCCAGCGCAACGGTGGTGGCCGCGTAGTCGATCGCCGATCGCCTCTTCCAGGCCGCAAGCGCGCCCGCGGGGATAGCGATGGCCCACGCCACGATCAGCGAGGTAACCGCAAGCTCCGCCGTCACCGGGATCTTCTGCAGCAGCGTCTGCATGACCGACCGTCTGTCCCGAACCGACCGGCCGAGGTCGCCTCGCAACACATGGCTGATCCAGATCCCGTAGCGCAGTATCAGAGGTCTGTCCAGACCCATCTCTTTCCTCAGGACTTCGAGAGCCTCGCGGCTGGCTTCCTCGCCCATCATGATGCGTGCAGGATCGCCTGGGATTAGCGTGATGAGCGAGAAGACGATGAGGCTGACAAAGAACAGGACCGGGATCGTGAGGAGGAGGCGTCTGGCGAGGTAGCGGGTCATGTTCTGCGGGGGAGGTCCGGAGGGGGCGGCGGCGGAGCCCCCTCCGGTTGGTGCATTGTGTTTATGGGTTTAACCAGACATGCCGGAACCGCATCATGCCATCCGGAACGTGAACGAACCCCTGCAGTTTGGGGCTGTAGACTTTGTAATCCTTCGGCCACCACAGGAACAGGTACGGCAGATCCTCGTTGAGGATGTTCATGACGTCGGTATAGGCGCGCCTGCGCTGCTCGGGCGTGGTAAGAATGCGCGCCGCATCCATCAGGGCGTCCACCCTGGAGTTTGCGTAAGCGCTGTTGTTGAGAGTGCCGCCTGTGACGAAGAACCCATAGATGTTCGCGTCCGGGTCGGGGCGTCCGCTCCAGCCCAGCAGCGAGGCCTCGAACCGGTGAGCGTCCAGCTGGCTGAGGAGAGCCCCAAACTCCACGATCTCGATGTTGACCCTGATGCCCACCTCACCGGCCATGGACTGGATCACCTGCGCCACCTGCTGGGGTGTGCGACCGGGTGTGACCTTCAACGTAAACCCAAATCCGTTGGGCTGGCCTCCCTCGCGCAACTTTTGCCGGGCCAGGTCGAGGTTACGCTCGGGCACGCGCGAGTTCGCCGGTATGCTGTGCGTAAACATCCCTGGCGGGAACGGACCGTTTCCAGGCTCAGCGGTCTCGCCGAAGACGACCCTGACCAGGGTCCGGCGGTCGATGGTCGCGTTGAGCGCCTGGCGCAGCGCCTTGTTGGCGAAGATGCCGGACTCAACCTGAATCCACATCCCCTGCCATCCAATGCCCACGCGCTCGGCCATCTTCAACTGCGGGTCGGTGCGCAGCCTGGGTACCTCCGAAGGAGCGACGGCGTCGATCATATCAAGCTCCCCTGCCCGCAAGTTGGCCAGGCGCGCGTTTTCGTCGGTGAAGGGGCGGTAGATGATCTGCTGCGCGTTCCCCGCGTTTCGATCCCAGTGGCGGTCGAATCGCTCCAGCACAATCCGTTCCTGGGGACGCTTCTCGACAAACCTGTACGGGCCGGTGCCGACGGGTTGGAGCGAAAAGCCTTTGCCGGCCTGCCGCGCCGCGGTCGGGGAGACCATCATCCCGGCACGGTCCGCCATTATTGAGAGGAACGGGCTGTACGGCTTCTCCAGCGTAATCCGCACGGTAAGGTTGTCCACGACCTGCACGTTCGTGACGAGGTTTACTTCACTGAACCGGAGCGACCCGAACGACCGGTCCAGCATCCGATCGAAGTTGTATTTCACAGCTTCCGCATTGAACGGCGTGCCGTCGTGGAAGACGACGTTGGTCCGAAGCCTGAACGTGTACACTCTGCCGTTCTCCGAAATCGTCCAGGAGGTCGCCAGCATCGGGACGATCTCCAGGTCCTGGTTGATGTCCACTAGCTTGTCGAACAAGTTTTGAAAGACCTGGCGGTCGACGGCGGCAGTGGATTGGTGCGGGTCCATGTTGGGCGGGTCCGCGTTGAGGCCGACCCGGATCGTGCCGCCGCGTCGGGGCGCGGCGATCGAGATCGACGTGAAGGCCAGTACGGCGATCACGACGAGAACGAGCAATCGCTTCATCATACATCACCCTCCTACACGAGTCCTTCGCTACCGGACGCCGAGCAGGGGCTCTGGCCCAAGTATTGTTCGAAGGGGTGTGAATTAGGTTGGCTGACTCGCCCCGCACTCCTGCCCTGCCACGAGCGAAGGGGCGTGACTTTGTAACGAGCCGGCTAGCGGACGGGGTTGACCTTCACGTGGGCCAGCTTGCCCCCGGCCAGGATGAAGCGGCGCTCGCGTTCGTTGAGATCGACCGTGACCAGGAACTTCGTACCATTAGTGTTGTTGCGCACAGTGAAAGAGGCCTCGGGGCCCATGAGATGCGCGCGGATGCCTGGGACCTCCAGGATGTCTCCCTGCGCGATGGCGTCATAGTCTTTCGGAACCGCAAACACCATCGGGATGAGGCCCCAGTTGATGAGGTTGGCGTGGTGGATGCGTGAGAACGACTTGGCGAGGACTGCCTTCACGCCCAGATACATCGGCGCCAGGGCGGCGTGCTCGCGCGAGGATCCCTGGCCGTAGTTCTCGCCGCCGACGATGAACCCGCCGCCGGCCTGCTTTGCCCGCTGGGCGAACGTCGGGTCCATTCGATAAAAGACAAATTCGGCGAGCTTGGGGATGTTCGAGCGGTAGGCGACGATCTCGGAGCCGGCCGGCATGATGTGGTCGGTGCTGATGTCGTCGCCAACCTTGATGAGCACGGGGCCCATAATCGTGTCCTCG
>JAIBHM010000265.1 GCA_020028535.1 Armatimonadota bacterium
CTCCCGGGATTCCTGCAGTCCGTGGCGCAGATCTTTCCACTGACCTGGTGGCTCGAGGCGATGCGGCGGGGATTGCTGGGCCCCGATGCGGTGAAGTCTTTCCCGTGGGCCGGCGACGTCCAGGTGCTGACGTATGAACTCCTCGTCACGCTGGCCTGGACTGGAGTCGCGACCGTGATCTTCAGGATCGCGGAACAGCGCGCCAGACAGATTGGTGTGTTGGACCAGGAGACCGCGTTCTAGCGGCCGGTTCTCCGCGGGTCTTCTAGAGAAAAACACTCTAGACACCGCTTGCCGAACACCCCCAAAATAGAGAAACAATGTCCCTCCAGTTCCACCCTCTGATCACGCGCTGGTTCTACGGCCGATTTGGCGCTCCGACCGCCCCACAGGAATTGGGGTGGGCGCACATCGCCGAAGGCCGGGACACGCTCATCGCCGCCCCCACCGGCTCCGGCAAGACGCTGGCGGCGTTTCTCTGGTCGCTGAACCGCTTGGTGCAGGGCGCGTCAAAAGAACCTGCAGGAACCGCTTGCGGAGATCAAACGACTGGCGGCCGAAGAGGGACTCGATCTGGGGGAGATCCGCGTGGCCGTGCGCAGCGGCGACACTCCGGCCCGCGAGCGCCAGCAGATGCTCCGACATCCGCCCCACATCCTGATCACCACCCCGGAGTCTCTGTACATCCTTCTCACAGCGGAAGGCAGCCGCGCATTTCTGAAAACCGCGCGGGCCGTGATCGTGGATGAGATCCATGCCGTCGCCGGCGACAAGCGGGGGAGCCACCTGGCGCTGTCCCTGGAGCGGCTGGACTCGCTCGCCGGCCGCCGTTTGCAGCGCATCGGCCTCTCGGCGACCCAAAAGCCGATCGAGGAGATCGCACAACTGCTCGTGGGGACAGACCGGCGCATGCCGGACGGCCGTCCCGATTGCTCAATCGTCGATGTCGGCCACCAGCGTCCGTGGGAGCTGACGATCGAGATTCCCGGCCAGCCGCTCACCCACGTGGCCACGCACGAGCTGTGGGCGGAGATCTACGACCGGATCGTCCAGCATGTCCGCAGTCATCACACCACGTTGATCTTCGTGAACACGCGCCGGCTGGCAGAGCGCGTGGCGCACAACCTGACGACGCGTTTGGGTGAAGACAAGGTTGCCACGCACCACAGCAGCCTCTCGCGAAAAACCCGCCTGGAGGCTGAGCGACGCCTGAAGTCCGGCGAGTTGCCTGTCGTCGTCGCCACCGCCTCACTGGAGCTGGGGATTGACATCGGACATGTGGACCTCGTCATTCACCTCGGCGCGCCCCGCTCGCTGGCGAACCTGCTGCAGCGCATCGGCCGCTCCGGGCACTGGCTCGGCGCCACGCCGAAAGGCCTCATCGTGCCGCTCACGCGCGACGAGCTCGTGCAGTCCGCCGCCGCGATCAGGGCGGTTCGGGCGGGTGGGCTCGATCGCATCATCATCCCCGAGAAGGCGCTCGATGTGCTGGCGCAGCAGATCGTAGCCTCGGTCGCGAGCCAGGAAGCGAGCGAAGACGACGTGCTCGCCACGGTCCGCCGCGCCTATCCCTACCGGAACCTCGAGACCGGCGAATTCGAGCAGGTGCTGACGATGCTGTCGGAGGGGATTGACGTCCGGCGCGGGCGGTCCGGCGCATTTCTCCACCGCGATCGCGTTCACGGCATGCTGCGGGCGCGGCGTGGCGCGCGGCTGGCCGCGATTACCTCAGGCGGCGCCATCCCCGACATCGCGGATTACGACGTGATCGAGGATCCATCGGGCACGTTCGTGGGCAAGGTCAACGAGGACTTCGCCATCGAGAGCATGGCCGGGGACATCTTCCTGCTCGGGAACACGTCCTGGAAGATCCGGCGCGTGGAGTCCGGCCGCGTCAGGGTCGAGAACGCCCACGGGAGTCCGCCCACCATCCCATTCTGGGTCGGGGAAGCACCCGCGCGCACGAGGGAGATGTCGGATGCGGTATCCGATCTCCGCGCGCAGGTTGCCTCCCGGCTGAACGACCCGGCCGCCGCGCGCCGGTGGCTCATCAGCGAGACCGGCATCGACGATGCGGCGGCCGAACATATCGTCGCGTATTTTCAGGAAACTGCCGCCGTCCTGGGCACCATCCCCACACAGCAGACGATCGTGGCCGAGCGGTTCTTCGATGAGGCGGGCGGGATGCAGCTGGTCCTGCACACGCCGTTTGGTGGGCGCATCAACCGGGCCTGGGGACTGGCCCTGCGGAAGCGCTTCTGCCTGACCTTCGACTTCGAGCTGCAGGCGGCGGCGACCGATGACGGCATCGTGCTGTCACTGGGGGAGCAGCACAGTTTCCCGCTGGACAGCGTGTTCGCATTCGTGCGTCCCCATACCGCGCGGGAAGACCTCGTCCAGGCGCTTCTCGCGTCTCCCATGTTCACGAACCGGTGGCGCTGGAACGCGAACCGCGCCCTCGCGGTGCTGCGTTTTCAGGGCGGACGCAAAGTACCCATGCCGATCCAGCGCATGCGCGCCGAGGACCTGATGGCCGCCGTCTTCCCCGACCAGGTGGCCTGCCAGGATAACCGGAGCGGCCCGGTGACACCGCCCGATCACCCGCTGGTCAACGAGACTGTTCTGAATTGTCTCCACGAGGCGATGGATCTGGACGGCCTGCGTGAGGTCGTGGAGCGCATCGAGCGAAGCGAGGTCCGCACCGTCGCCGTCGATACTCCCGTCCCATCGGCGATGTCGCACGAGATCCTGAACGCGAACCCCTTC